>CAZGVR010000036.1:4564-11391 GCA_964528945.1 uncultured Myxococcales bacterium | reverse complement strand
CGCGCCCGAGGTGATAGTCGCGGAGCAGGGAGGAACGACGAGCGACATCGTGCTCACGGCGGACCAGGCAGGCTCCGCGCGCGTCCAGCTGCTCTCGTCCGGCGATGTGTGGGACTGGCTGGAGTTCGCAGCCGAGCCCGCGGTCACGGCCGAGTTCGAGGCGGCGACGAACCTGTTCGCGGGCGATACGATGTGGGTCGCGGTCGGCGAGGTCTTCGGCGAGTGCGGCGAGGAGTGCGTCCTCATCGGAGGGAACTTCATCTCCTGGACCGCCGAGCCGGCCGGGGCGCTCACCTTCGAAGTCGAGGAGGAGAGGCTCGCGCTCTTCGCCACCGACGCGGCCGGGACCGGAGCCGTCACGATCACCGGGACGGAGCCCGGTGAGGGCAACGTGGTCCTCCAGCACGCCTTCACGCTCGTGCCGGCAGCCGGGGCCGGCGATCTCGAGGCCGAGGTCCTGGTGATGCTCCCCGACGAGACCATGCTGGATCCGCAGCCGCTGCCGACCGAGATCCCCGTGGGAAGCCTGTGCCAGATCAGGTACCACTCGGCAGCGGGCGGGACCGACGTGCCGCTCTCCAGGTTCGCGGTGGAGACGACCGTTGGTGGAGATGCGGGAGTCCTATCGGAGTACGCGCTCGGCGATCACGAGGCGCCCGACGGCCCGATCTTCGAGGTGGTGGGCCCGGGCACCGCGTCGATCTCTGCCACTTCCGCGCTCATCGGCAGCGGCGTCGCCGTGGACCTCGTCGCGGTGGAATGATCCGCTCCGGCAGTGCCGGTCACAGGAAGGTCTGGGCTGCGTTCAAGGCCCCCGCCGTCGCCGCGTTGCCGGCCGACCACACGAAGTCCGACCCGCGGTGTCCGGCTCCGGTCAGCTGGAGCGAGAGCCCGGCCGCCGGCGGCGGTTCCTCGTCGACGCCCATGTCCACCGAGGGCATGCCGGCGGCAGGACCGTCGATCGCCGCGAACGCGCCCTCGTAGCTCGGGAACTCCACGACCTGGCCTGCGGGATCCACGAGCGCCATCCCGTCCGGGGCGCCGTTCTGGATGGGAGCGCGCGCGAACCAGATCGCACCGTACCCTGACATGAGGTCGGGGATGACGCCTGCGAGGGTGATCGTATCGTAGACCCTCCCGTCGACCCCGTTGTATAGGACGACGGTCCAGCCTGCGAGGTCCAGGCCCGCCGGGCCGGCGACCTCGACTCCCTCGCCGCTGTCGGTGCTCGAGTTGTCGTAGTGGATCTCGTTGATCCACGCCGCCGAGGAGCAGACGCCCACGATCTCGATGCACGAGAGCGGCGCGCACGGATCGCCGGCATGGGAGCAGACCCCGGTCGCGCAGGCCTCGGTCCCGGTGCAGAAGAGGCCATCGGGGCAGGGCGATCCGTCCAGGGCGGGCGGCACGTCCTCGCACACGCCGTTGCCGTCGCAGGAGTCCGGGTCGCAGATCGGCTCGATCACGCCCGAGCCGCACGGAGTGCCTGCGACCTGGTAGGGTTCGTCCTGGCAAGTACCCGCGCCGCTGCAGTGATCCGGGTCGCACGAGGGCTCCGCGATGCCGCCGCCGCAGGGCTGGGAGGCCGCGGCAGGCGCCGCGTCCATGCAGCGTGCCGACACGTCGCAGGCATCGGTCAGGCCCGCGCCGCAGGGCGTGCCTTCGAGCGCCTCGGCGACGTCCAGGCAGGCGCCGTAGTCGTCGCACACGTCGGGGTTGCAGACCGGCTCGGGAACGCCGCCGCCGCACGGCGTGCCGGCCGCGGCCCGTGCGGCGTCCACGCAGATCCCGTTCGGGTCGCACGCATCGGGATCGCAGTCAGGCTCCGCGACGCCCGCCCCGCAAGGGGTGCCGGTGGGCAGGGGCAGCTCGTCCAGGCAGTCCCCCGATCCGTCGCAGTGGTCCGGGTCGCATTCGGGCTCTGCCAGGGCGTCGCCGCAGGGCGTGGTCGCGTCCGAGGCCGTCCGGTCCACGCACCGGCCCGCGCTGTCGCAGGAGTCCTGGTCGCAGACCGGTTCCACGAGCGCCCTGCCGCAGGGAGTGCCGGGAGTCGCCGAAGGCGCGTCGATGCAGTAGCCGGACGCGTTGCAGGCGTCCGGGTTGCACTCCGGCTGCGCGATCGCGCCTCCGCACGGGGTCCCCGCATCCACGACCGCGCAAAGCCCGGTGCCCGAGATGTTGCACCTCCTGCAGTCCGAGCAGGAGGCGGTCAGGCAGCACACCGAATCCGTGCAGTGGCCGCTCACGCACTGGTCGTCCCCGGAGCAGCCGGCGCCTAGCGGGCGGGGGGATCCGTCGGGTGCGTCGTCCACGTCGGCAGCATCCAGGGGATCCCCTGTATCGACGTCCTCGACCGCGTCCGCTGCATCGGCGTCGGCGTCCGCCTCGATGCCGTCCCCGTCCTCGTCGGGTGCGTCCCCGGCCGGATCTGTGTCGCCGTCTTCGACGGGGTCCGCTGGCGAGTCGGGATCCCCTGCTTCCATGGTGTCGGTCGAATCGACGGTGTCGGCATCAGCCGCGTCGTCGACAGCGTCGGCATCGGTCGACGGCCCGCCTCCGCCGCCCGAGCAGGAGGCGAGCAGGGCGAAGGCCAGGGCGGCTGGCGTGAGGCGCGGTATCATCTGGTTCCTCCCTCCTGGACGCTCGTGTGCGGGACCTGCCCCACCCACTATTTGGTGCAAGCCAGGGCCTGCAGTCAACGGCAGAGCGCGAGTCGTCTGCGATCCCGGCGTGCGCTTGCCGGTCGGGATCGTGCGCGCTATGGTGAGCACCGCCATGAGAAGACTCGCGTTCCTCGTGACGGCCGTTTCTCTCGGCGGCTGCAGCGCTGATCCGGGGACCTGAGGCGGGATCGTCGACGACGTGCTCGTCGAGTTCACGTCCGGTGGATGCAAGGTCCCTGGAGTGGACCCCTACGACGGGCTAGAGTGCGTGGGCTGGAGCCTGGAGGAGGGCGGCTCCGCTACCATCAGGCTCGTTAACTTCACGGAGGCGTGCCTGTTGCCAGGGGATCCGGCCTGGGAAGGGGCCGCCTCGCTGCGCGGGTCGAACAGGCTCGATCTCCGCGTGGCGAGCGCGGACGATGTCGCCCCCGCATGCGGGGACTGCACGTACGACTGGACCTTCGTGGTCGATGGCCTCTCGTGCGAATCGGACCTGGGCGTGCAGCTCGAGACGAGCAGGTGCACGGCGTGCACGGCCAGGGGGCCGATCGTGGCAGTGCTTCCAGTTACAGAATCACCTGAGGGAATGATCTGCAGGTACTTGATTCCATTGCCTGAATCTGTAGCAGTTCCAGGGACGACGAACATGCCGTGCTGCACGGATCCGGGTGCACCCGGATGCTCTACGGATACGACCCCATGCTCCGGCGACCTCCTGTGCCGCGAGGTCCCGCCTGCGGGCGGGCTCTGCGTCCAGCCCTGCACAGGCGACGTGGATTGCGCTCCCGGCGAGGTCATGTCCTGCCAGGGCGGGATCTGCCTCCCGGACGGGGACTGGTGAGCAGGCCTGGGTCCGTCAGGTCTTGACCAGCACCGCCGACCGGCTCAGCGCCAGCCTCGGGCGCTCGGCGATCTCGAGCCCGGCGCCGGACGCCAGGTCGAGCATTCGCGCGAAGGCATCCTCGCGGACGTGCCCCTTGGGCTCGGACACGAGGAGCGCCCGGCCAGGGGCGAGCAACTTCCTGCACAGCTCGAAGAACGCCGCCTGGTCCCTGAGCTCGTGGACCATGTAGAAGGCGAGGGCGAAGTCGACCTTGCCCTCGAGATCCAGGACTCCCATGTCGTCGCGTGTGGCGAGCCTGGCCTCGATCCGGTCATCGAGCCCTGCGCGCCTGGCGCGCCTGCGCAGCCTCTCGAGCATCCCAGGCTGGACGTCCACGGCCACTACCCTGCCCGACGAGCCGACCAGCCTTGCCAGCTCGAGGGTGAAGAAACCCATTGCGCAACCCGGCTCGAAGACGGTCATGCCCTCGCGCACGTTCCGGCCGCAGATGGCGCGCGGGTCGTGCATCAGCCTCCGGATGGGGCTGGCCAGCAGGTGGCCGATCCAGACCGGACAGATGTGCTCCCTCGGCATGATCCCGTGGAAGAGGCTAGCACGGCAGGGAGCCGCCTTCCAGGGTTCCGTTGTCGTTGCCTCTGGAGGCGCCCGGGGCGTAGGATGGAGCGCATGAGGCAGCTAGAAGGCCCGGGGGCCGTGTGAGGACGGACCCGGAGATCCGGTCCAGGCCGGACCTCGTGCCGCAGATCGGGATGCTCGTGGCCGTCGCGTACGGCGTGGGCTCCGTGATCGGGTCCGGGATCTTCAGGAAGCCGGGCCTGATGGCCAGCCAGCTCGGCTCGCCGTCGCTCCTCCTGCTCGTGTGGGTCGTCGCCGGTGCGATGACGCTCTTCGGCGCCCTCTCGATCGCGGAGATAGGCGGCATCTTCCCGCGGTCCGGCGGGCAGTACGTCTACTTCAACGAGTGCTACAACCGCCTGACCGGGTACCTCTACGGATGGGCCGTGTTCGTCGTGATCCAGACCGGATCCATTGCGTCGATCGCGTACGTGTTCTCCGACTCGCTGGGGTACTTCTTCCAGTTCCCGCGGCTCTCGACGGCATGGGAGGCCTTCGCCCTTCCCATTCCCTTCCTGGGAGAGATAACCCCGTTCAAGTCGCTGGGGCTCAAGGCGTGCACCATAGGGCTCGTCCTGGGGTTGACGGCCGTCAACTACCTGGGCGTCAGGCTCGGCGGCGCGATCCAGGTCCTGTTCACGGGCCTGAAGGTCGCCGCCATCCTCGCCATCGCGCTGCTCGCCCTCTCGATGGGGGGCGGCGACTGGGGCAACCTCTCGGCCGCCGCGGCCCCCGTGACCGGCAGCGGGGGCGGGGCCGTCTTCCTCGCCTTCATAGTCGCCATGTCCGGCGCCTTCTGGGCGTACGACGGATGGATCAACGTCACGTACGGGGCAGGCGAGATCAGGGATGCGCAGCGCTCCCTCCCGAAGACGCTGTTCTACTCCGCGCTGGTCTACATCTCCGTGTACCTGCTGATAAACGTGGCCTACATCTACGTGATCCCCGTCGCCGAGATGGGCAGGCGGTACCTCGAGGGAGAGGCGAGCGGCCAGTCGTACCTCGTGGCGACGGACGTGGCGTCCCGCTTCCTCGGGCGCTGGGGCGGATCGATGATCGCCCTCGCGATCGCGATCTCCACGTTCGGCACCGTGAACGGGACGATAATGCTCTCCGCCAGGGTCTACTTCGCGATGGCCCGCGAGGGCCACTTCCCGGAGCGGATGGGCCACGTGCACCCGCGGTTCAGGACGCCTGGGGTCTCGCTTCTCGCGCAGGGGGTATGGACCTCGATACTCGTGCTCTCCGGAACGTTCGATCAGCTGACGGACATGCTGATCTTCGTGTCGTGGATCTTCTACGCACTCGGAGCCCTCGGCGTGATCATCCTTCGCAGGAAGCTGCCGGACGTGGCCAGGCCCTACAGGGTTTGGGGATATCCGGTGACGCCGGCCCTCTTCATCATCTTCGCCACGGTGTACATCGTGTTCACCCTGTACGGCGACATCACGGCCTACATGGCCGGGAAGGTGCCGCTCATCAACTCGCTATTCGGCGTCCTGCTCGTCGCCGCCGGTATCCCCGGGTACCTCTACTGGAACCGCAGGAAGGCCGGGAGCAGGCGGGGGTAGGGGACCGTCGCCGGACTCGACCAGCTCCCACTTCCGGTCGGCGCTGAAGTCCGGGATGAGCATCCCCGCGGTGGCGAGCCCGATGAAGGTCGATGCCAGGGCCTTGAGCGCGCCTACGTTCTCGGACTCGACCTTCGTGCATTGCAAGGGGCCGGCCAGCGAAGCCTGCGGGGCAGGCCCGGAGAGGCAGCGGCACATGCAGCCTGGGAACAGGGCGAAGCGGCAGAGCACTGTCTTCACCCGCGGGTCGGCCGGTGCCGCCAGGCCGGAACCGGGGTCCTGCGAGGCCGGATCCACTCGCGTCACCAGCTCTCCCTGGCCCTCGACCATGGCCCGCCCGTTCCAGTTGAACACCTCGTACACGACGGGATCCGATCCCGCCTGGATGCGCTCGAGCTCGTACACGTGAAGGGGTCCACTCGCGTCCTCGGACTTCACTGCCAGCGTGAAGTGCGGGTCCTCGAGCTTCCTCCCGGTGTCGATGAACCAGAGGACGTGGTCGTGCCACTCCGCCGACCCGACGTAGGTCCAGTGGTTGCCCACGGCCAGTGGGAAGAGGGGATCCCCGTCGTCCGCTCCCACCTCGAACACGTGCCTGCGTTCCACCGTTGCCAGGAATCGTCTCGCCGTCAGGGTCCTCTCCTGCGGCCCTGCGGTCTCGCCCTTCACCGTCACCGGCCCGGTACGCCACTCCGAGGGGTCCTCACCGCCCGAGATGGTCGCCTCGAACGTCGCCTCGTGGCCGAGGTGGACGCGCGGCTCGCCCGTGACCACGAGGTCCGGCAGCGGCGATAGCGTCGAGAGCCACACCGCCTCGGCATAACCTGCTCCGGTCAACATGAGGCCGATCGCGACCGCGGCCCAGCCCGTCTCCGCGTGTTGGCCCGAATGCCCCGGAGAGGCCTTCCGGAAGTAGTGCACACCCACGCCAGCTCCGGCCAGCACGAGACCCACGTCGGGCATGACCGAGCCGAGTATCTTCTGGGGGAGGAACTGGAATGCCGCGGACCACCCGGCCGATCCAGGGTCCGAGAAGCTGTCCGCCTCGTCCAGGATGGAGACCAGCGCAGGCAGCGGGATGACGAACACCGCGAGGATCACGCCGCCGAGCAACGATCCCGCGAGCGCGAGCCT
>CAZGVR010000036.1:1979-4554 GCA_964528945.1 uncultured Myxococcales bacterium | reverse complement strand
GTTCCTTCTCGAACTCGTTGCGCTTCGGCAGGCCTGCCGCGAGGATCCCGGCAATCGAGAACGCCACGGGGATCCACGATGCCGATGCCGTCTGTTCGCCGGCTCCCATGAAAGCTCCAGTCCCTTCGATACCTAGTACAAAGCCGGGCCGGATACCATTGCCGTGGGGGGACCTTCACCCTGGTCAAGAAGGGCCTCTCCTGGCGGATCGCCTGCCCCTAGGATCGGGTCTGCCCCGGTCCGGTCGTTGTTGTCGTATAATGTGCCGGTGATGATGCGACCCGGACGGGCGTCAGTGCTCGGCGCGATCCTCCTCCTGGCCAGATGCGGAGGGAACCACGTCGTGGACGAGGTGGACGTCTCGCTGCTGCCCCTCACCGCGGCGCAGGGCGACAACGTGACCCTGTTCGTGACCGGCATCGGTACCGGCTTCCACGCCGACGATCCCGGAACCCCGGAATCGGACGCCGACCCCGCCGTGTCCCTGGTCGACGACGGTGGAGGCATCCTGCTGGGCCCGGTCAGGGTCGACAACTCGCACAGGGCCAGGCTGGCCATGACCGTCCTTCCGGACGCCGAAATCGGCACGCGGACCGTACGCGTCGTGACCGGGGATCGATCGGAGGACTTCGAGTTCTCGATATCGGGATCGTCACCGCTCCCCAGGATAGACCTTGATCCTCCGGGCGGGGTCGCCGGGACGGACGGCCCGTGGAGGGTCGAGGTGACGGCCCTGGACGGCACCATGGACTTCGATCCCGGATCCACGGTCGTCACGTTCGCGGAGGAGTCCGGCATACACCTGGTCAGCACCGAGACGTGGTCGAGCAGCTCCTTCAACATGTACGTGGACCTCGGTCCGGACGCGATCGAGGGGACCTGGCCGGTCACGGTGACGAGCGGCACGGATCTGGCCACTGCCCCGTTCACCGTCTATCGCGCGGCGGACACGAGACTGACCGTGCTGCCGGCGGAAGCCGAGCGCGGCACGAGCATGACGCTGGGACTCCGCGTGGAGGGCATGACGCTCGCCGCCGGCGATCTCGAGCTCGAATTCCGGGTGAACCCCTGCGTGCTCGTGGACTCCATCACGTGGATCGACGGCACGCGTGCCTCGGCCGTCGTGACGGTCCTTCCCGACGCGATCATCGGCAGCTCGGAGGTCAGGCTGACGTCGGGTGGCAGGGGGGCGTCTGCGCTCTTCAAGGTCAAGGCCGCGTCCGGGAACGATCCGTTCCTCCGCGTGTATCCCACGGCCGTCGAGCAGGGCTCGTCCGCGACCGACGTCTCCATCACGGGCGTCTACACGCACTTCGTGGCCTCGTCGAGCGAGGTCACCCTCGATCCGGGGGAGGGCGTGACCGTCGCCGGGTTCTGGGTGCTGGACGGCAGGCATGCCGTGGCCAGGCTCTCGGTCGCTCCGGGCGCACTCGAGCGACCGTCCGTCATCCGCGTGAAGACGGGAGGGGAGGTAGCTTCTGGCATCATCGAGGTCATCGATCCCCTCACCATTCACGTCCGCGCCGATCCCCCGGAGATCGTCCAGGGTGCCGCGGGTGCCGAGATCGTGGCCGTGGTGGACGGCGTGGACCTCCTGTCGGCGAGCGAGCTCGCCGCCTGGTTCGAGGAAGGGAGCGGGACCGTGGTGCGGGGCATCACGGACGTGACGTCCGCGACCGCACGGCTTGTCGTGGACGTCGGGCGCACGGCGCCTACCGGAGGCACCCTCCTCCATCTCGAGGTGGACGGCGACCACGTATCCGCCCCGGTGACGATCCGGCCCTCCGGTGCGATCCCGAGCCTGACCATGGACACGCCATTCCTGCAGGTGCCGTCCGACCACGCCGAGATAGTCCTGCACGGTGAGGGGACCGACTGGTCGGGCGGCCGGGAGAGGCTCGCCTTCTCCGCGCCCGGGATCGAGGTCGTCGAGTTCACGGTCGAAGGCCCCGACACGGCACGAGCCATAGTGAACGTCCCGGCATGGATGGCACAGCGTCGCGTGGTGGCGGCCGTCCTGTCCCCGGGCCTCGTGATCGCCGCCACCTGCATCCTCATCCCGCCGGTGACCAGGGGCATCTCTCTCTACCCCTCGACCCTTGCGCCCGGAGCTTCGGGGACCGTGCTGACTGCGGCTGGCGAGGATACCGGGTTCGTGGACGGGATCACGACGGTCTACTCGGCTCCGGGCTCCGGCGTGCGGGTCGCCAGCGTCGAGGTCTTCGACAGTGGCCTGGCAAGGGTGACGCTGGACGTGTCCTCGGATGCGCCGGCCGGCGACTACGGCCTCTCCGTCGTCACGGGCGGCGAGAAGGGGCTTGCCACCTTCACCCTGCTCCCGCCGGCCGGGGGAGCAGCGGCCATCGCATCCCCCGGGGCCGTCGTGGCCGGCGGGACCGCCCGGCTGGTGATCGCTGGTTCGGGAACTACCTTCGAGGAAGGGCTCACGACGGTGGCACCGGCTCTGCCGTCCATGGGAACGGTCGTCGTCGCAGGGTCGCCCGATGTCGGTGGTCCGGGATCGCTGGAGGTGGACGTGACATCCGCGGCTTCCCTTGCAGGGTATTCGCTACCC
>CAZGVR010000036.1:0-1969 GCA_964528945.1 uncultured Myxococcales bacterium | reverse complement strand
CCCTTGCCGTGACCACCGACCTGGACACGGTCCGTGCCTGGATCTCGTTCACGGCCTCGGCCGGCGATGCATGGCCCGTCCCCGGAGAGACCATCCTCGCCCCGGCCGCCTCGGAGACGATCCCGTTCATGGTGAGCGGACCCTCGCCGCCGGATCTGGCCGGCGATCCTCCCTCGGTCGAGGCCGTGACCCCGGGGGTGGAGATCACCGGCGTGACGGTCCTGGACGCTGGCACGGCCCTCGTGGACCTCGCGGTCGGCCAGATCGACGAGATCGACGGTGGCGGCATCGTGATACGTCTCCACGGGCTTGGCTACGACTGGCATGTCGCGTTCCCGGTCAGGCGACCGGGACCGCGCGCAACGGTCCCCGGCGGTGCCGCGCTCGCGGGCGGGATCGTGGGTGGAACGCTGGGCATCGAGAGCCGCGGGTTCACCCTGTCGGACGAGTCGCTGCACGCCGCCGCCCCGGGGCGGATCCTCTTCGTGAAGGCGATCGTGGCGTCGGGCACCGGATCCGCGGATCTGGTTCTCGACACTGCCGTGATAGAAACGGGCATGCCGGTCCCGCTGTACCTCCTGCCCGAATCCGAGCCCTGGTCGGTGCCGATCTCGATCGACGTGACGGCCGCAGACGTCAGGATCTTCGGCGTCCCGTCGTCCGTGTGGGAGACCGTCCCTACGGATGGGCCTGACCTCCTGACCTTCACGGCCTCTCCGGGCGAGAGGCTCGGCACGTGGACGAGCCCGGGCTCAGGAGCCTCGGGGCCCGGATTCGACGTCCTGGAGGGGGACGGGATCACGGTGGCCGGCCGGGTCGAGCCCGGCACGGCCGTTGCCCTCGGCCGCGACCTGCCGGGCAGGCTGTACCTGAGGGTCGGCGGGGCCGGGGATCTCGGGGATGGATACTGGATGACCGTGAGCGAGGTCCTGGGAGGCATTGCGCTCTCGGAGATGGAGCCCAACGACGACCCCTCGACGGCCGAGGGGCTGCGCCTTCCAGGGACTGCATGCGCGCAGATGGCCAGCATCGACGGGCCGCTCGACCTCGACGTCTACGAGGTGACGGCGACCTCGGCGCCTGCCTGCTACGAGATCCTGGCCACCAGGTCCGGGCTGCACGGCTTCGCAGGACCCTTCATCGCGATCGCGATGCTCGACGGCTCGGGTGTGGAGATCCCTGGACTGTCGGTCTCGTGGGTGGCGGGCGGCGAAGATCCCATGGCATGCACGGATCCCGGCGGTGGCGAGGCGTTCCTCGGTGTCGAGTCCCTCGCCGGCACTACCGGGGACTATGCCATCCTTCCCAGGTGGCCGGTCGTGGTCTCGGAGCTCGACGACGGCACGGCCGCGGGTCCCTTCGTCGAGATCTCCGGGCCGCCCGGGTGGAGCCTGGAGGGCTACGTGCTCGAGGTCGTGGACGCGTCCTCGGGAGCCGTCCTCGGGTCCGTCGATCTGGCAGCCTCCGGCGTCCTGCAGGACGACGGGTTCCTGGTCGTTGCCTACCCCGGGACCCTGCCGGATGCGGACGTCGAGGACATTGCGGTCGCGCTGCCTTCCGTCCCGTTCGCCGTGAGGGTCTGCTCCCTGCCGAACGGCACGTGCGACGCCGTGCAGGTTGGCGGGGTGCCGGGTCGCGGGGAGGGATCCGCAACGCTGGATCCAGGGCACTTGCCCGCGGGTCGGCTGTGGGGCATTGACACGGACAGGAACGAGTGGGACTTCTACCCCATGGCATGGCCATCGCCGGGAGAGCCGAACGGCGTCCCGGCTTCATGACCTGCGAGGAGATTCGGAAATGACGGAGAACGACTGCTGCGGGGACGAGATCATGCCCGTGGACGAGATCATGGAGAGCGAGCAGGCCTTCCAGGTCCTTGCGAGGCTCATCTGCGGAGCCGACACCGCCGAGGCCCTGGCCGGTGCGCCGGGCCAGGGCCGGGGGACGGTGGACGCGGTGCTCGATCTCC
>CAZGVR010000035.1:8569-14135 GCA_964528945.1 uncultured Myxococcales bacterium | reverse complement strand
TCAGCCCCGAAGGCGGCCAAGCCGCCCGAGAAGAAGCCGTCGAAGGCGCCAGGGCCGAAGGTCCAGCCCCTGCCCGACTACCCGTACGAGTAGTCTTCCGCTCCCCGGTTCTCTATACTCCGGTCATCGCATGAGCGATAACGGAAAGCACCTGGGCCGGGTGATCGACGATCTCCTGGCCGAGGCCTGCGGCCACGCCGCTTCCAGGGAACGCGTCCCCCTGTCCGGCCTGGCGGCCAGGGTGGAGCGGCACGCGGCCGAGGTGAGGCAGGCCGGAGGCTCGGCGCTCGAGGCGCTGGACAGCGCTCTCGTCGCCGCCCTGTTCGCGGGCGAGGCCATGGCCCTGGCGCAGAAGCCGGAGGGCGACCCTGGCCACGACCCTCACGGCGTGCGTCCCGTCGCGGATCGCATGAGGTCGTACCCGGACGCTGTCAGGCAGAGGGCTGCAGCCGGCGTGTGCCGGCTCCCGGTGAACTCGCGCAGGAACCTGCAGCTCATGACCACTCGCAGGTGCCAGCTCAGGTGCACCTACTGCCCGGTGATCAAGGGGACGGCGGACATGCCGCGCGAGGTCATCGAACGCGCCGTGGACCTGCTCCTGGGATCAGGGTCGGACGAGATCCGCCTGGACTTCTCGGGTGGCGAGCCGCTGCTGAGGAGCGAGGAGGTCCTGCGAGCCGCGGACAGGCTCCTCGATGGAGCGAGCGCAAGGGGCAAGCGCGCGTCCTCCTACATGGTGACCAACGGCTTCCTCCTGACCCCAGCGCTCGCCGCCGACCTCGCCGCGCGAGGCTTCCGCGTGGAGCTTTCGCTCGACGGGCCAGAGAACATGCACAACCGCCACAAGGTCCTGGAGCCCGGATCGAGCGGAGGCAGCCCTTACCGGTCGACCGTGGCCGCCATCCGGGCGGCCCTCGATGCCGGGCTGCCCTGCACCGTGGTCATGGTGGCCAGCCCGGACACGGTGGACCTCCTCGGATCGAGCTTCGAGCACGCGCTGGGGCTGGGCGTCAGGTCGCTCGACGTCAACTACGCCGTGGGCAGGCGCTGGCAGGGCGAGGCTGGCCGATCCTTCATGAGGGCGCTGGCAGCGATCGTCATGGACCACGCGGATGACCTGGCGGCCGGCAGGCTCTCGATCGGCAACCTGTCGTCCAAGGTCGAGCCGGCCATCCTGAACGCCGAATGGATGGTGGACACCGACGGCGGCATCCACCTCATGACCGAGTGGGCGCTGGAGTCGTCGCGGGACCCTGGCGCGCCGGCGATGTCGTCCGGCAACGTGCGTGACAAGGTGCGCTGGGACGATCTCTACGCCGGGAGATTCCACGCCTACCTCGCGCTGCTCCGGTCCTACGCGTGGCGATCGGCGGCGCTCCGGACCGTGGTGCACGACAACGTCAGGATGGGCAGGGCCGTATCGAGGTGCCTCGCGGAGGCACGGCCGTGAGCCCGGCATCGGGACGCCCGATCTCGAGGCCCAGGTCGGACGTCACACTGACGCTCGATTGCAACAACTCCTGCGTATTCTGTCCTCGCAAGACCCTCGCCCACGTGGCCGTCGCCAGGCCCGAGGACGTCCTGCCGAGGCTCAGGAGCATCAGGGCCTCCTCCCGTCGCGTCGTGCTGACGGGCGGCGAGGTCACGCTGCTGCCGGATGCGCCGGGAACCGTGGCGGCATGCCGCGCTCTGGGGTTTCAGGAGATCGCGATCGTCACGAACGGCCGGATGCTGGGTGAGGGCGATCTTGCCGAGCGGCTCGTCGCGGCCGGCCTGACCGAGGTCTCGGTGACGATGTACGACCTGAGGCCGGACGTGCACGACGGCCTGACCGGCAGGCCCGGGAGCCTGGCCGAGACAATGCGCGGCCTCGGGAAGGTGCTGGCCCTGGCCGGCCGATCGTCCCGCCCCTCGGTCAGGGTGAACACGATCCTGTGCGGTCCGAACCAGGATGGCCTCCTCGGCCTGCTCCGGGAGCTTCACTCCCTAGGCGTCCGCGACGTGCTGGTGGCGGACATGGTCCTGTCGGAGGCCTGGGGCAGGCCAGTGCCGAACGCGAGGAAGCGGTCGCTTGCCCGGGCCGTGGCCGCGGATCCGGAGCTGGCGAGGCTATACACGACGTGGCGAGGCTTTCCCCTATGCGTGATGGACGGCATCCCCGGCGTGAGGGTCGAGCCGCACGACGTGGACACGACGCAGGTGGAGGGGGACATCGATCCCTACTTCTCGGCTTTCTACGGGAACTTCGAGCTGGCCGGATCCTGCCTGAGGTGCGCCGCGCCGCCGACCTGCCCGGGCGTGCAGCGGCTCCACCTGGACGCCCTGGGCGAGGACGGGATATCGGCCCTGCCCGACCGCACCACGCCGGCCCTCGTCAGGAAGGATCTCGAGGGATTCCACTCGTGGCCCGATCCGGCGAGGCTCGCGGTCACGCCGACCACGGCTTGCCAGCTCCGCTGCAGGTACTGCAACGTGAAGCTCGGCAGCAGGCGATCCCCACCGGAGGTCCTGGACAGGGCCGTAGATCTGCTGATCGCCTCCCGGCGGGAGCGCGCAGAGCTGCAGTTCTTCGGCGGCGAGCCGCTGCTCGCGCGGGGAGAGGTGGTGCGGACCATGGAGCGGGGCTCGCGGCTCGCAGCGGCCACCGGCAAGAGGCTGCACTTCACGCTGACGACCAACGGCATCCTGCTGGACCGGGCCATGATCGAGGTGCTCGGGTCCCACGACGCATCGGTCATCTTCTCGCTCGACGGCCCGCCCGGCGTGATGGCCGCGCAGAGGCCCGCAAGGAAGGGCCGGGCCGGGCAGTCGGCCGCGGCGCACTCCCGCATCGTGGAGAACCTGGGGGCGCTGGCACGGTCGCGCGTGCCCTTCTTCGTGAACATGGTGATCGAGCCGTGCGACGCGGCGTTCATGGCGGCAAGGGTCGAGCACGCGGCATCCCTGGGAGTAAGGACGGTGCAGATATGCTACTCGCTGGGCCCGGGCTGGGACGCTCACGCGAGGGAGGCCTTCGTTCGGGGCCTCCACGCGTGCGCCTCCCTCGTCCGCGAGCTGGCGTCGCGGGGGATCCCGCTCCGGGTCCAGAACCTGGGGAGCGCGGCCGAGCCCACGGTGCTGGGCAACGACCTGATCGTGGACGTGGACGGAACGCTGTACGGCGACGGGGCCCTGTTCGGGGAGAGGTCTTTCCCCGGGCTGAGGCCATCGTACAGGATCGGGGACATCCGGGGCATCGCGTCGATCGACGGGCTCAGGAGGACCAGGGAGGAGAACCTCGCGATCATGAGGAGGACCTTCCCGGCCGGCTCGCCGGCCAGGAGGATCGTGGAGGAACAGCTGGAGCTCGGCCGGGCCGTGCAGGCCGCGATCGACGAGATCGGCGATCCGGCCCGTCAAGCGCGCGGCCGGGTCAGGGACCGGAACCCCCTGCTGGACGTGGTCCTCAAGAGGACCGTGGCCGAGCAGTCGGAGGTGATGCGCCGCCATCCCGAGGTGCTCGGGCTGCCGCTGCTGCTGCTCGAGAACGCCTGCTGCCACGACTGCATCTTCTGCCGCGCCAAGCCGCTGGATCCCACGCCGCTCGCCGGGATCCTGGACTGGCTGCGCGGCAACGACGACGTCCGCCATTCCAGGCTCGGCCTCGTGGGCAACGAGCCGCTCCTGCACCCGGACATAGACAGGATCGTGGCCGCAGCCCGCGATCACGGGTTCACGCGAATAGAGGCGCTCACGGCCGGGCCGCCGCTCGAGGACGAGGCGCGTGCCATGAGGCTGATCGAGGCCGGGGTGCGCGGGTTCGCGATACCGCTGCACTCGGACGATCCGGCGACCCACGATCTGATAACGGGCTCGCCAGGCAGCCACGAGGCCACGATGCGCGGCATCCGGAACGCGATGTCGCTCGGCGCAGACGTGCACTTGCACGCGAACCTGCTAGTGCAGAACCTGGACGGCCTCGGGTCGCTGGAGCGCATGGTCGAGCGGGACCTCGGCCTCAGGTTCTGCGTCATCCCGGTGAGGCCGAAGGACGCCAACCTGCCCTACTCCATGCTGGCGCCGAGCTACTCCGACGTGGTGGCCAGGGCCGGTGTGCACTCGCTGGTCGCGCTGCCGCTCTGCGTGGCCGCCAGGATCCAGGACCCGGCCGTGCCCGACCAGTCCATCATCTCCGACTTGCTCAAGGTGTACGTGCTCGACCAGCCCTTCATCAAGCCGCGGATCTGCGGATCCTGCGCGAGGCGAGGCAGGTGTGCGGGCACGTTCCAGGCATACCTGGATCTGCACGGCGACCGCGAGCTGGCCCCGTTTCAGGGCTGAGCGGCCGGGTCACCCTTCCACGAGGGCCTTCCCGAGGTCGCGGGCCGAGTCCATGGCCAGGCGGTCCTTCCGGATCGCGCCCTTCCCGACGCCCGAGGCCGCGTAGACCGCGCCGACGTGCACCATGCCGAAGTCCGAGAAGTTGCGCTCGAAGAAGAGCCCGGGGATGGAGACCTGGCCGCCCAGCGGCTCCTCCTGCACCACGATGTAACCGGCCCTGACCCCGGAGAGCAGAGGCTTCATGGTGACGGGCCGCTTCCGTAGGTCGAGCCCGGCGAGCGGCAGCATGCGGTCCCAGAAGGTCTTCATGAGGCCCGAGACGTTCCAGAAGTAGACCGGCGTGGCGAAGAGCAGCGCCCTCGCACGGCGCATGTCCTCGAGGATCCCGGCCACGCCGTCGCGGCGCGACACGCACCTGCCGGCCGTGCACCGCATGCACCCGGCGCAGTGGAGCATGCTGATCTCGTGCAGCCTCACCCGCCGGCACCGAGCGCCCGCGAGCCTGGCGCCAGCGATGGCCGCGGACACGAGCAGATCGGTGTTCCCGCCGCGGCGGGCGCTGCCGACTATCGCGACGAGGTCGGTCATGGCCTTGGACGGGAACATAGACTCATTGGTCGGCAGGAGGCAATGAGTCGCCACGCCGCTACGCCGGCAGACGGAAGACGTGCACACGCGGGTGCCTGGAATCCGGGACGGGAAGCTGCTCGGCGATGAAGCCGTGACGCTTGAGGACGTGGCTGGAGAGCCGACCCATGCCCTGCACGATCATCCATCCGTTCCGACGCAGCGCCCGAGAGGCTTCCCTGACGAACTCCTCCGGGCCTCCCTGGCGCGCGACCTGGGCAGACGGGAAGAAATCGACGTAGAGCAGGGCATCCACGCTTCCAGGACCGAAATCCTTCGAGAGCCTGATGGCATCTCCGTGTCGCACCCGGGCGTTTTCCGAGAGGCGCGCGAGCGTCAGGTGCAGCAGCCCGCGCTCGATGCCGACGACGGGGCAGACGTCCGCGATCGCCGCTGCCAGCGCGCCGTAGAAGGCGCCGACATCCACGATGACCGGCCCGCGCGAGTCCGACCCTGCGGACTTGATCCAGGGGAGCACGTGGTTGAGGAGCACCCAGGCCGACGGGGCATAGTGGGAGGCGTCGTTCTCCACGGACGACGGATTCAGCCTCATCAGCGCTCTGGCCAGGGATGCGCGGAACCTGCCAGTGCCCGGCGCAGCCTCGAGGATCCCCTCGAT
>CAZGVR010000035.1:6926-8559 GCA_964528945.1 uncultured Myxococcales bacterium | reverse complement strand
CGTCCCGGGCGACTCGTCGGCCGGCGCTGACACGTGACCATCGGATTCTTCGGTCCGCAATGCGACAACTCCCCCGGCTGGAGTCCTCCAATGTACCTCCTTCGATGCGGGCCAACAACAGTGCTGCCACTTTCCAGCGGCTGCCAGTTCGCTTACATTGCCGCACATGCCCAGGGTCCTCCTGATCAGCACAGGCCCTGCCGGGATTGCCCTCGAGCAGGATTCGACCGCACCGGTCGGACCCCCGCTGGGCCTGTTGTACCTGGCCTCGTCGCTGCGGGAGCGTTTCGGGGCCGGTGTCGAGGTGTCCGTCAGGGACCTGGCGATCCACGTGCGTTCAATGGACGAGGTCCGTGACCTGATCCGTGCGGCGGATCCGTCGGTAGTGGGGCTGGGAGGCATGAGCTCGGACGAGGAGAGGCTCCTCGCCTGTGCGCACGAGGCCAGGAGGGCAGCGCCCGGCGCAACGGTGATCGCGGGAGGGCCGCTCGCTACGCTCTTCCCCGAGAGATGCCTCGACGGTGGTGCCGTGGATTTCGCGGTCATCGGCGAGGGCGAGCGCACCCTGGTGGAGCTCTTGGAGGCGCTGTCGGCCGGCTCGGATCCGCGCAGGGTGCACGGCCTTGCATGGATGGACAAGGACGGCAAGGTGCACAGGAGCAGGCCGAGGGTCCCTGTATCCTCGCCTGACAGCCTGCCCTTCCCTGCCTACGATCTCGTGGATCTGGGCCTCTACTCCTGCCTGCCAGGGTTCAACGACCTGCCTCCGCTCTCGCCGCCCGCGGCTCCGCTCCTCACGGGAAGGGGCTGCAGCAAGGACGGCTCCCTGCGCTGGAACCCCCTCGGGAAACGTCAGAGGCTCGCGAGCGCCGGTCGGGTGGTCTCGGACATCGGGCGCCTGGTCGAGGAACACGGTGTTCGAGAGATGCATGTCGTGGACGACATGTTCAACTCGGATCCCGGGCGGATGGAGGCGATCCTGGAGGGGATGGCAGATGCCGGCCTCAAGGTAAAGATCTCCTTCCCGGCCGGTCTCCTGGGCGGATCGATCTCACCGGAGCAGATCCGTCTGCTGAGGGACGCGGGCTGCTACTCCGTCAACTTCCCGCTGCAGACCGCATCCCCCCGCCTGCAGAAGAGCCTCGGCATCGGGATCGACGTGCCTGCCATGCTCGAGAGTGCCCGGCTCGCGGCTGATGCCGGGATGATCACCATGGGCAGCATCATGCTGGGGCTGCCAGGTGAGACCGGCGAGGAGATGTCGGCCACGATCGAGGCGGTGGAGAGGAGCAGCATCGACCTGCCAAGGGTCCTGACCACTTCCGAAAGCCCCGGCGAGGACGCCTTCAGCCGCGCGGTGAAGGCGGCCTTCATGGTGGAACAGGAGAGACCCGAGGCATCGCGAGAGGAAGTGTCCCATGCGATAGAACGCATCTTCGGCCGGCCCGAGCGAATCGAGCGGCTGGAGCGCATCCCGGTAGTCTATGGCGGGATGAAGCACCCGGTCTTCGGGATCGGGAAGTGGGCGATCCTGAAGGAGCGCATCTTCGGGAGGGAGCTCGCGAGGCGGGCGAGCCGCGTGGCCCTGGTCATCTTCAACACCATGAGCCAGCAGGGGCGCTTCTGGGGGAAC
>CAZGVR010000035.1:0-6916 GCA_964528945.1 uncultured Myxococcales bacterium | reverse complement strand
GTCTCGCTGCTGGGCGGTCAGCTTCGCGACGCGGACGTCACCAGCCAGATCTTCGTCGGGCTGCTCAGGCCGGGCTCGGAGGAGCACAACAGGAAGGTCGTGGACGAGCTGGTCGGCGAGATCCTCGGCTGGCGGCCGGATGCGGTCGTGTTCCACGCCCTGTGGCTGCCCTGGCTTCCGGACGCGCTGCACAGGGGCGGCGTCGGGCTCGTCTTGTGCCTCGATCCAGCCCAGCCGTGCGACGTGCCCGGCGGGTTGCGCGGCATGGACCCGCAGGCCGGCGTGCTGGCCGCGATCCTGGGGGCCTCCGACGCGCGAGAGGCCGGTGCCGTGCTGATGCGGGAGGTGAGGAACGATCGCTTCTCTCCGAGCTTCGAGTACAGGTTCGTGGGGACCGACCGGAAGATCGAGCAGACGCTGGCGTTCGTCTCGCTCCAGGCGTGCCCGTACCAGGCCCCGGTCGGCGACAACCCGCTGTTCAGGGACCTGGACATGCCCGAGGACGTGTCCCGCATGGGCTGCTCCTACTGCAACGGGGCTCGCCACTATCGCCGCATGGACGAGGCCGAGAAGCTCGACGCGCTCAGGCACCAGGTGCCATACCTCGTCGCCAGCCTCCCGGCCCTCGAGGAGATCGCCGTCCCGTTCCCAGAGGACTACCTGGATGCCCTGTCGGCGCTGGTTGCGGAGGCGCCAGCCCTGGGGTTACGGCCCGTCACTTTCAGCGGCCAGTTCCGGCACCAGGTCCTGCAGGAGAAGGAGCGATCGCTGGCCCGCCTGATCGAGGCCTGCGAGGGCACGGGCTTCGAGATGCACATCAACGTCGTGGGTCTCGAGAGCCTGCACGATCCGGACCTGATGCTCTACAACCGCGGGGACGCCGCGGGCGTCAGGGAGGCCATCGCAGTGCTGAGGCGGCTCCGCTCCAGGTTCGATCCGCGCAGGTTCATGCCCGGCACCGTGGGCAGCTTCATCCTGTTCCACCCGTGGCAGGACCTTGCCGGGCTGCAGGTCAGCCTGGACCGGATGCGGGAGGAGGGGGTGGCCGGCCTGTTCAGCTCCCTCAACTTGAACGATCTGCGCTTCCACCCAGGGGTGCCTCTCTACCATCTCGCGCTCAGGGACGGGCTCGTGGGCGCGATCCAGGACGGGAGCGTCCAGGACGTTCCGCTGAGCGGCTACTTCACCGAGCACCCGTGGAGGTTCCGCGATCCGGCCGTGGCCTCGCTCCATGCGGCATGGAAGTCGCTCGGTCTGGCGGCGTTCGCGTCCAGGATGAAGACCGCGTGCCTGCCCAGGAACGGGATGCACCGCTCCGTCGGGGTCGGATCCGTGTCCGACACGCGGCCGCTGAGGCCGCTGGCCGACGGCCGCGTTTTTCCGGACGATCCTGCCGTGGTCGTGCGAGCCCTGGAAGGGGCCGGCTCGCTCGAAGGGACGCGCGTCACGATCTGGGGGCCGGAGCCCACCATGTGCGAATCGCTCCCGGAGGTGATCGGGGCGATCAAGGCCAGAGGCGCGGGCGAGACAGACCTGCTCACGTACGGCAGGCGGCTCGCGTATCCCTGGTATGCCTCCTCGATCGCCAGGTCCGGCGTGGACACGGTCACGTTCCTGCTCCACTCGCACGATTCGCGCTCCCACGACGATTTCGTGAGAGTGGCAGGCGCCTTCGAACAGGCCCTCCTCGGCATGAGGAACGTGGCGGGCCTCGGGAAGACCCCGGGCCGGCCGCGCCTCGGGATCGCCGCGGTGATGGGTCCGGAGAACGTCGGCACCGTCCACAGGATCGTGGAGGTCGCCAGGGCGGTCGGCGCCAGGGAGATCAGGCTGGTGGTGCCGACCTCTGGGCTGGTCCTCGGCGATCCCCGGGCCATGGCGAGCGGCCTCGAGAAGATCCTCGGCGCGGCGGACGCTGCAGGCATAGAGGTGGGCACGGACGCCGAGCTGAGCTTCAGGTGGATCCCGCTC
Source organism: uncultured Myxococcales bacterium (assembly GCA_964528945.1). GTDB lineage: Bacteria > Myxococcota_A > Polyangia > DRWM01 > DRWM01 > CAZGVR01. The sequence continues at coordinate 4,945 of CAZGVR010000035.1, read as the reverse complement.
CAGCCCTGAGCGCGTCCCGGTAGTTGTACAGGTAGAAGCACGCCCTGCACGCCGGGAAGGTCCCGCTCCTGGCCAGGGTCTTCCGCAGCGCCCGTGCCTTCTCCCCGTTCCAGATCTCGCCGAACGGCCGATCGTTCACGTTGCCCACGCTGAAGCCCGGACAGAGCCACACTCCGCCATCGGGCGCGATCCCGGCGTCGAGCCACGGCGACACGCACACGCCTGCGAGGCGCGCAGGGATCCATGATGGGCGTGCGTAGTAATTGCGGGTCTCTGCATCATCGAGCGTCGGAGAGAACACGGCCCCGGGGAACCGCTCGAGTATCTCGTCGCGCTCTCGAAGGAGCCTGTCGACTGGCATTCGACTGCCGGAGCCTGCCATGGCCTCCCAGATGGGCAGCCCCGGCCCTAGCAGCCGCCGGAGCGATGCCTGGTGCAGGAGCGCGGCCCGCCGTGTGACGAACATCTGGTGCTGGAACAGGTGGCTGTCGAAGCGTATGCCCTCTCTCTCGAAGAGGTCCAGCATCTCCACGAGGTGCCCCACGCCCTCGGGCGTGATCACTGTGAGGAGCCTGAGCGCGGGCCGGCCGGTGGTGCGCGACGAGGAGACGTGCCGGAGCCCGGAAACGATCTCGTCGATGGTCTTCCTTCCGCCGCGCCCGAGCCGATCGAGCACCATGGGCGGTCCGTCCACGGACACGTTCACCTGGGCCAGGGCCTCGAGGACCCGCCCAGGGACCTTACGAAGGAGCGTCCCGTTCGTGGTGACGGCGACACCCAGGCCGGCTCCCGAGAGCCCGATGGCAAGCGGCCCGAACAGATCGGACAGCAGCGGCTCGCCTCCAGATATCGTGACGGTCCGCGGTGCGAACGGAGCGGCCTCGCGCAGGAGAGCCGTGATGCGCTCGACCGTCAGCCGCTCCTCGCCAGTGCCCTGGCTAGCGCAGAAGCCGCGCTCCCCCCACATGGGGCAGAAGCGGCACCTCAGGTTGCAGCGCCACGTGAGCATGACGTAGATCTCGCCCACCCTGTCCGAGATCCCGTCCGAGGGCCTGGATCCCACTCCTGCCCGCCCGAGCGCCCGGACGAGGCCTCTCCTATCCGAGATCGTGCGTGTCATGCTTCACGAGCGCCGATTCCAGGATCCCGAGCGCCCTGCTGAGCCTGTCCCTGGCCTCGGGGCTGGCATCGATCTCCCTGACTACCACGGCAAGGTTGCGAGTGCAGAAGGCGGCCGGCCGGCCGCCCGTTTTCCTCTGGACGAGCATGGAGATCCGGGTTCCCCCGATCTCGACCTCGGTCTCGACTCCCTCCGGCACTGCCCGCACCTCGCGCCGCAGGTGCTCGGGCGGCAGCGCGGCCGTGAGGAGGCTCTCGACGTGGGAGGCCAGGGCCCGCGACGTCTCCAGCGGATCGACCGGTCCTGCCAGGGCCGGGGCAACGCGATGGAGCACCCCCCTCGGAAGCCAGTCGCCGCCGCCCAGGTGCCGGGCCATGGCCTGCTCGATGCGGAAGCGCTCGCCGCCGTCGGCAGGTGACGCGCCGCGATCGAGGGCCTGGAGCCGCTCCGCGAGCACCCTCCTCACCTGCGGGAACAGGCGGAGATAGGCCGGGTCGTCGGGCCCGTAGACGCCCTCGAATCGGCCGTCCGGGTCGCCGGCCGCGCCGTAGTGCATCCCGGCCGGGAACCTCCGGACCACCTCGAACACCTCGCCCGCAGCCGGCCGCTCCGGCAGGACGAACGGGTAGTCGAACTCCTGGTAGCCCTGGATCGAGAGCGTGCCCGCGGTCGGCTGGGACGTGTCGGTCCCCGAGACCTGGCATGCCCTGTAGAGCGCGGTCGGGAACAGGTTGATCAGCCACGAGGGCTCGAGCACCGAGAATCCAGGGCCCGCAGCCCACCTCAACTCCGCGATCCTCTCGAAACCCTCGAGCAGGTCCTCGAGGGACGTCGAGCGGTTGCAGAGGATCATGTAGTGGTCCTGCTTCAGACCCCTGGATCCCAGGCCGATAGCGAGCTTCCGGATCCTGTCGAAGTCGTACGGCTTGCCCAGGCGGCGTAGCTCACGGTCGGAGAAGGACTCGGTGCCGATCTTGATCCCGCCGATCCCGGTGAAGAATGCGCGCGGGATCGAGTCGAGCAGCCCGACGTCCAGGTCCCTGGAGATCCGGCGGCCGCGCTTCCTGAAGAAGCTGGAGACGGTCCCCTGGACGAAGGTCGTGGTGAACCCCTGGGAGACCATCTGCCCGAGGAGCCTGCGAGCGCGCTGGGCGTCCATGAAGAAGTCGTCGTCCCAGATCTGGAGGCTCATGGCCGAGGCAGGCACGTCCTCGTCCGACCCGTAGATCTCGCGCAGGCGCAGCTTGTACGAGCGCAGATCCCTCATGACCGCGCCGGCGCTGCGCCCGCGCCACAGCTTCTTGTCCATGACCGAGCAGAACCTGCAGGAGTACAGGCACCCGCGGCTCGTGGACAGGGACAGCCCGTTCTCGACGTTCTCCTTGCCGAAGAAGTCGAAGGTCAGCGCGGATCCGTCCAGATCCGGGACCCGGTTGACGAGGTCGATGCGCGAGGCCATGGTGAGGTCCCCGCTCCTCACCAGGAGCCCGTCCAGCCCGGACAGATTCCCGAGTGCCCCGGCGTCGAGCCCGCCGCCTGCCCTGTGCCCGGCGACGACCCTGGCGATCTCGGGCAGGATGATCTCCCCGTCCCCGCGCACCACGAAGCCCGCGTCCGGGAGGTGGACGAAGCAGTGCTCCGGGGTCACGGTCGGGAACACCCCGCCCACGGCCACCAGGGCCTTCGAGCGCTCCCGCACGAAACGGGAGATCTCCCTGACCTGTGCGAAGCTCCGCTCGAGGACCGTGAAGCAGACGAGATCCAGGTCCGGATTGCCATCGAGCGCCCTCTCGAGCTCCCCGGGGTCGTCGAGGCACTCGCCGAGCGGGAGCCTCTCGCTGGCGTCAGGGGGGGTCCGGCACACGTCCTGGAGCGGTATCTTTCCCCCCAGGAGGATCACCTTCGCGCCCGCCGCGATCAGCGACGAGGCGAGGTAGTGCACGCCCGGGTTGACCTGGCGCGCGTCGCCGCTCTCCACGTCCTTGGTGAAGATGTTCCGGAAGAGGAGGACCACCGGCCTGCGTTCCCGGGCCGTGTGACCGGGTCCGGACGCAGCCGGGCGCCGGGCCGGGCCTAGCTTGCCGGCCGAGGCACGCGCGATCCTGACGGCCTCCTTCCGCACAGCGACGATGGAGCCAGCGTTGCCCGAGAGCCAGGCTGCAGGCACACGGACCGAGAGCCCGTGGTCCAGGACCCTGGCCCCTGGCCTGCCTTTGCCCGGGCCGTCCACGACCACGATGTCGATCCGGTGGTCGGCCCTGCGCGCGCCGGGGCCGGCGGCTGCCTCGACCGCCAGCGAGATCGCCTTCATGAGCCTGATCTTGCCAGCCTCGGGGATCAGTCGCTCGGGACAGGTGAGCGTGACCACATGCGGGAAGCCCACCGGATCCCTGGAGAGGAACCCCCGGCCTCCGCGGGTCTCGACCGTCTCGGCCAGCGGGACCTCTGACTCGCTGCGGAAATGCGTCCAGGTCCTCGTGACCAACCTTCCCTTCACGAGGCTGGAGCGCGGCTTCTTGCGGTCGAGCGTGCCGGTCAATTCTCACTCCTCGATCCCGAGCCTCTCGACGAGGCTCCCCAGCGCTTCCGAGCGTCCACCTTCCAGCCCGTGCACGGCCTCTTTCGAGACGAGCGTGAGGTTGTACTCGGACGAGTATGCCATGCAAGGCGCTTCCGCGTCTCTGCGCGTCACGGCCAGTTCCATGGAATCGTCCGTGCCAGGGAGCGACGCCTCGACGATGATCCGTTCCCCGTCGACGCGCAGCCCGGTGAGCGACCACCCGGCGGCGAGCGACCGATCCCCGCCGAGGAGCACACGCTCGAGACGGCGGACGTTCTCCTGGGCCCAGCGAGTGGGCGTCCGCGTGCCGACCGCGGCCGTGTCCGCGTCCTTCCACCAGCCGGCGGCAAGGGTCCGCCCGCGGGTCAGAACGCTTGCCTGGCCGCCCTGCTCCCTGAGGAATGCCTCGACGCGCTCGCGCCTCACGCGCATGACCTCCTGCGCCACATCGAGCGGCGGCGTGCCGGGTCGTGCCTCGTAGTCGTTGAAGTTGGAGTAGTCGAAGATGGCGGCCATCGAGAGGGACGCCTCGAACTCGTCATCGGTCTCGCCGGCGAACCCGTAGATGAAGTCCGTGCACAGGATCGTGTCAGGGGCAGATTCCCGGAGCCTGGCCACCAGTCCCTCCACGTCGCGCCGAGTGTACCTTCGCTCCATGGCCCGGAGGACCCGGTCGCTCCCGGACTGGACCGGCAACACGATCCAAGTGAACCGGCCGGTCCCGAAGATCGGGAGCAGCGCCTCGACATGCTCGATGACCCGGGAAGGCTCGAAGGCCTCGGCGCTGAAGCGGACCCCGGGATCCGTGTCGAGCAACCCGCGGAGCAGGACGGTCACGTCGAGCCCGAGGTCGGCACCCCAGCACGAGATGTCGTCACCGACGATGAACACGTCCCTGTGCCCCAGCGACGCGCCTCTCGCGACGTCAGAGCGAACGTCCTGGAGAAGCCTCGATGCGATGGACCCCTTGGCCCTGCGGATCACGCAGTACGAGCACTTGCCGAGGCACCCGGTGGACACAGGGACCTGGAACAACCCCAGCCTCGGATCCCCGGCCGAGTACCTGTCCTTGTAGAGGTTGGTCCTGATCGACCCGAACCTCGCCGCCGGCCGCTCCAGGATCCCGTCGTAGGCCGAGTCCTCACCCGGGCCGATGAGCAGGTGCGGAGGGCCTCCCTCGAGCGCCTCGAGAACGCGCTCCCGCTCTATGCGCGTGAGGCATCCGGCGACCACCAGAGTCTTGCATCGCTTCTTTTTGTATTCCG
>CAZGVR010000034.1:8709-14137 GCA_964528945.1 uncultured Myxococcales bacterium | reverse complement strand
GACCACGTCCTCGAACAGCTCGAGCGAGAACTTGGCGAACTCGACGCAGGCCTTGGCCTCGACCACTATGTCCTTGCGCTCGTCCTCGGTGATGCCCTTGGACACGCCGCCCGGGAGGGTCCACACCGGGTGCGTGGCGCGCCCGCTCACGGTGCGCTGGATCTCCTGCGCGGTCGCCCTGGTCTTCAGCACCTGGCCGCCGATCTCGAGCCCGACCTTCCGGACCACGCCCAGCACGTTCCGCGTCGCGGGATCCGAGTCCGGCCCCATGACGAAGTCGGCGGCCGCGAGCGCGTAGAAGTGGGCGATGTGGCTGTGCACGTAGTGCGCGGAGTAGAACAGCTCCCTGAGCTTCTTGGCGGCGGGCGGCGGGTCGGCCTTGTACACGGCGTCCACGGCCTTCCCGGCGGCCAGGTGGTGGGCGGCCGGGCACACGCCGCAGATGCGGGTCACGATCCGCGGCACCTCCTCCACGGGCATGCCCTCCACGAACTTCTCGAAGCCCCTGAGCTCCGGGACCTGGAAGTACGCGTTCGCAACGTTCCCGGAGCCGTCCAGGAAGATCTCGATCTTCCCGTGACCTTCGAGCCGGGTGATGGGATCGATCGACACCTTCCTCATAGCGACTTCCTCCCGAGGAGCGTGCTGGGTATCCCGAACCTGTTGAAAGTCCGGACCAGATCCGGCACGCGGCCCATAATCTCCGCAGACTGCTTCTCGTCGTCGCACTCGAGGATCGAGGCCAGCGCCGAGATAGCCTTGGCCCCCTGGTCGAGGACGCCCGGGGGCGGCCCGTAGCAGCCCCGGCAGCCCACGCCCGACCTCTGGCAGCGGGACTCGCAGCCGCCGCGAGTGGCCGGCCCCATGCAGATGAACCCCTGCTCGAGGAAGCACGTGTCCGGGTCTGGCTGCGCGGTCGCGATCCGCCTGAACTCCGGGATCCTCTTCTCGTGCTTGGTGCGAGGGCACTCGTCGCACTGGGTCTTGTCCGACGCCCCGACGATCGATCCCTTGGGCGGCAGCTTGCCGGAGACGATCGCGCCGACCACCGCCCAGATCTGCTTGGGCGTGGGAGGGCAGCCCGGAACGGTGTAGTCCACTGGCACGACCTGCCCCAGGGTCTTCACGGTGTGCCACATCTCCGGGAGGGTCAGATCTCCCTCGGGCATGCGCACGAGCGTGTGAGGGACCGTGCCCTCCTCGTTCACGGTGGAGGCCGAGTCCAGGTACACGCGCTCGAAGATCTGGTCGCGGTTGAACAGGTTCGCGAGGCCCGGGATGCCGCCCATGTGGGCGCACGACCCGAACGCGACCAGCGTCTTCGACTTCTTCCTGAGCAGGTGCGCGAGGTGCTCGTTCTCGGAGTTCCGCACCGCCCCGTTGAAGAGCGTGACGTCGATGTGCCCGTCCGGCATCGCCTCGACGTCCGCGTACTTGAAGTCCACCGCGATGGGCCAGAACAGGATGTCCGCTGCCGCCGCCAGGTCGAGGATCTTCTCGTGGATGTCGAGGGTAGCCGTGTCGCAGCCGCCGCACGCCGACGCCCAGTAAGCCGCGAGCTTGAGCTTCTTCTTGTCAGCCATCTGTTCCTCCCTGGCCTCAGGCAGCCCCGGCCGCGGACACGGCCTCGGTGGGCTGCGTTGCGGTCCCGCCATCCGTGCCCAGCCTGAGCGGGCCCAGGTTGCGCACGGTCTCGGTCAGCTCGTTGACGACCGCGGCGAACCGGTCGCCTTCCGAGGCGGACACCCACTCCAGCCTGAACCGCCGCGGGTCGATGCCGTACTCCTCGATCATGCGGTGCAGCAGCGGGATGCGGCGGAACGTCTTGTGGTTGCCGTTCAGGTAATGGCAGTCGCCAGGGTGGCACCCGGCGACCAGGACCCCGTCCGCGCCCTTGGCGAAGGCCTTGAGCACGAACGTGGGATCCACCCTTCCCGAGCACATGACCCGGATCGTTCGGACGTTGGGCGCGTACTTGATGCGCGCGGTTCCAGCGAGATCCGCGCCCGTGTACGAGCACCAGTTGCACAGGAACCCGACTATCCTAGGCTCGAACGTCATGCAGCACTCCTTCGATCTCCGAGAAGATCTGTGCGTCCGTGAAATGCCGCGCCGAGATCGCGCTCGACGGGCATGCGGCCGCGCAGGTCCCGCATCCCTTGCAAAGCGCGTCGTTTATGTGGGACAGCTTCTTCGCCTCGTCGAACGAGATCGCGGTGTAGGGGCACAGGGTGTTGCAGATGCGGCACCCCGAGCAGAGCGAGTCGATTATCTCGGAGGTCGCGGCCTCGACCTCGATGCGGCTCCTAGCCAGCATGCTGAGCACCTGGGCCGCGGCACCCGAGGCCTGGGCCACGGAGTCGGGGATGTCCTTGGGTCCCTGGCACGCTCCCGCGATGAAGACACCGTCCGTGGCGGTGGACACCGGCGCCAGCTTGGGGTGCTTCTCGATGAAGAAGCCGTCCTTGCCCACGCTGATGTTGAAGAGGCGCGAGACGTCCTTGGCGTCGGCCTGGGCCTCGAGGCCCGTGCAGAGGATGACCATGTCGACCGGGATGCGGCGCGTCTGGCCGATCAGCGTGTCCTCGACGCGGATCACCAGACGGCCCTTCTCCTCGTCCGAGAGCGGGAAGTCGGTCACGGAGGCGGCCCGCCCGCGCACGAAGCGGACCTCCTCGTCGAGGAGCCTCGAGTAGAACTGCTCGTAGCCCTTCCCGAAGCACCTCATGTCGATGTAGAAGTTGTAGACCTCCGCGTCGGTCTTCTCCTTGATGAGGTGCGCGAACTTGAGGGCGTACATGCAGCAGACGCGGGAGCAGTGCTCGTTATAGCGCCGGTCGCGGCTGCCCACGCAGTGGATGATGCCCACCGCCTTTGGCTTCTCGCCGTTCTTCATGCGGATCTCGCCGCCCGTCGAGCCCGAGGCGCTGTTCATGCGCTCGAACTCGAGGCCGGTGTAGACCTCCTGTATCTGCCCGTAGCGGTAGGGCGCCAGCTTGGACACGTCGAACGACTTGAAGCCCGTGGTCAGTATGATCCCCCCCACGTCCACCTCGACGATCTCGTCCTTCTGGTCGAAGTCGATCGCCCCGGTCGGGCAGAGCTTCTGGCAGGACTTGCACTTGCCGTTCTTGTAGTAGACGCAGGACTTGGGATCGATCACAGGGACCTTGGGCACGGCCTGCGGGAAGGCCATGTAGATGGCCTTGCGCTTCATCATGCCCTGCTCGAACTCGCTCGCGGCCTTGTACGGGCATTTCTCCTGGCAGACGCCACACCCGTTGCACTTCGAGGCGTCCACGAAGCGCGCCCTCTTGCGGATCTTGACCCTGAAGTTCCCGACGTAGCCCGACACGTTCTCGATCTCGGACCAGGTCATGAGCTCGATGTTCTTGTGCTGGCCCACGGAGACCATCTTGGGTGTTAGTATGCAGGCCGCGCAGTCGAGGGTCGGGAATGTCTTGTCGAACTTGGCCATGTGGCCGCCAATGGTCGAATCGCGCTCGACTAGGTAGACCTTCTTGCCCGAATCCGCGATGTCGAGCGCGGCCTGGATCCCTGCGATACCTGCCCCCACGACCAGGGTGTTCGGGTTCACGTCCACGAACTTCCTCTGGAGCGGGGCCAGCTGGGCAGCCTTGTACACCGCGCCGGCGAGCACCGCCTCGGCGTTGTCGAGCGCCCTGTCCCTGTCGACCGTCCCCGCGGGGCAGTGCTCGCGGATGTTGGCCATCTGGAACAGGTAGCGGTTCATGCCACCCTTCTCGCAGGCGCCGCGGAACGTGGGCTCGTGCATGAGCGGGGAGCAGGAGGCGACCACCACCCGGTCCAGCTTGAGCTCCTTGAGGTCCTCCTGGATGAGCAGCTGTCCCGGGTCCGAGCACATGAACTTGTACTCGCGTACCACGGTGACGTTTGGCAGGCCCTTCGCGAACTCGACCAGGGCGTCGACGTTCACGGTGCCCGCGATGTTGGTGCCGCAGTGGCAGACGTAGACTCCGATCTTGAGGCTCATGTCGCCACCTCCGTCATGTGCTTCCTGACGGCCTCCCCGGGTGGGACGATCCCACGCGCGATGCCGAGCTTGCTGGCCGGTGCGCCGAACGCCATGCCCATGACCTGCGTGAAGAACAGGACCGGGTAATGGAAGTTCGCGTCGTAAGCCCTGTTCACGCGCTTCTGGTAGGCGTCCAGGTTCAGCTGGCACAGGGGACACGTGACCGCTATGCAGTCGGCTCCGCCCGCCTGGACCGCGAGCAGGAGGTTCCGGCACAGCCGCAGCGCGACCGGGTTCATCGTGCCCATGAGGGACCCGCCGCAGCAGTGTGTCTTGAGCGGGAACTTCGTGGGCGTGGCGCCGAGCGCCTCCAGCAGCTGCTCCAGGGAGGTCGGGTTCTCGGGATCCTTCTCGTAGGAGAAGGGCCGCACTATCTGGCAACCGTAGTAGGGAGCCACCTTCAGGCCCTCGAGAGGCTTCTTCACGGCATCCCTAACGCGATCCAGGCCCGCTTCGATCACGATCGCCTCTAGGAGGTGCTTCGCGGGCACGCCGCCCGAGTAGGCCATGCCTGCCTCTCCGAGCGCCTCGCCGACCTTGTCCCTCAGGTCGGCGAACTTCTCGAGGTAGGCGTTCGTCTTCCTCAAGTTCGTGTAGCAGGCCGAGCAGGGAGTGAGGACGGGCAGGTTCTCCTTCTCGGCGAGGGCAAGGTTTCGCGCAGTCAGGCTGAACGAGAGGATCTCGTTCACGTTCATGTATGCGGTCGCGCCGCAGCAGTTCCAGTCCTCGAGCTCCCTGAGCTCCATACCCAGCGGCTCGACGACGGCCCTGACCGACTCCTCGTAGGCCCGTCCGGTCGAGTGGGACGAGCAACCCGGGTAGTAGCAGTACTGCATCACTCGCCTCCCAGCGATTGGGCCTTTGCCACGATCTTCCTGAGGCCGGCCACGTCCTTGATGGACTTCACCGTGAGGGGCAGGCGTCCCCTCGTCTTGAGGCCCCACCCGACGCCGCTCTCCTCGATGGAGCTGAAGGGCCGCGTGGACAGCAGGAACCGCCTCATGAGCTCGAACTCGTGGGTGCGGCCGTAGTCGTTCACGAGATCGACGAAGATCCGGGACATGGCCTGGACCTTCTTGGACCTCTCCCGGTTCTCCTTGATTGCGATGCGCTTCAGGATGTACATCACGTCCGTTATCTTGATCTCCTGCGGGCACCTCGCGGTGCAGAAGTAGCAGGAGGCGCAGGTCCAGATCGTCGCACTCTCGAGCACCCTGTCCCGCATCCCCGCTCTGACCATCGCGATGATCTGGCGAGGGGACTCCTCCATGGCCCAGCTGACCGGGCAGGTGCCGGAGCAGGTTCCGCACTGGATGCACCGCTTGATCGCGTCACCTCCCGGTATGGCATGGACCTTCAGATCGGAAGAGC
>CAZGVR010000034.1:0-8699 GCA_964528945.1 uncultured Myxococcales bacterium | reverse complement strand
TACAGCACCGTCTTGGTGATCGGCTTCATGAAGTATGGTTCCTTTCCGGAGCCCTTGCCGCGTGTAGGTCAGCGGACGAAGCCCATGATGCATTTGCCTAGCGCGGCACAGGAACCGGGACCATCACGTGGATCGGAATTGCAACGTGAGAATGGGGGGCCAAGCCCTGTAGCGGGATTTGCGTTCCCGGCCTAGGAGGCCCCCGGAGAGGGAGCCCTGCCGCTCTTGGAGATCAGGCGCGCCCCCCTCCATGGGCGGCCGGCGCGCCGGGTCCCAGCACGAGCCGCGACTCGTAGACCACGAGGCCCGGGAGCTCTATCGCGGTGAGGAACCCGCCATGGCCGCAGCGCGTGTCGATCCCTACGAGGCTGCCCCGGAAAAAGAGGTCGGTGGCGTCATCGGGCGTGTAGACGGATGTCTCCTGCGGCAGGGCCATGGTCACGGTGTGGCCGAACACGACCCGCTTGCCCTCGTAGTCCCGGAAGAACTCGGGCGTGCGCTGCCACATGAGCGGATGATGAAGTCCACGACCTGGCTGGACTTGGGGCCACGCTCCACATAGTCGCCCACGAAGACCAAGGTGTCGCCGGGATCCATGGGCGGCAGGATCCCGAGAAGGGCCTCCAGGTGGGCGAGGTCCCCGTGGATGTCACCGACCGCGAACGTGCGTCCTGCCATTCGACCATCCTCGTGGCCGCCCGCCTGGAATGCCGGCGGCTGGCCCAGTCCATCTCAGGATGGGGCGGCCGGGGAGGGTCGCATCAGCATCCTGCCGATCTTCAGGATCTCGAACCACATGACGCTGACCACGCCCGCGAGCACGGCCAGCGCGACGTCAGGCGGATGAAGCGGGGCGAAGTGGAAGAGCTTCTGGGTGAACGGCAGGTGCAGGACCAGTGCCAGGAACGCCACGGTTCCGCCCATGACCCAGATGAGCGCGGTGTTGGATACCATCAGGCTGCCCAGGATCGTGCGCGACCACGAGCGGTTGACCAGGATGATGACGAGGAACGCGACGACGAGCGTGGTGAAAGCGAGCGCACGGGCCGCGTCCGGCGTGTGTCCGCTCCCGCGGGAGACGAGGAAGCCGGCGATGCACATGCCTAGCACACCGAGCCCCTGCAGCACGGCGAGGCCCACCGTTCCCAGAGAGAACAGCCTCTCGCCGTGGTCGCGGGGCCGCCTGCGCATGATGTCGGCCTCGGCCGCCTCGGCCTCGAACACGAGGGTGCACGAGGGGTCGATGACCAGCTCGAGGAACACGATGTGGACCGGCAGGAGGAGGAGCGGCCAGTCCGAGAAGAAGACCGGAATCATGGAGAGCCCGGCGATGGGAACGTGCACCGCGAAGATGAAGGCGATGGCCTTCCGGATGTTGTCGAAGATGCGCCGCCCGAGCCTGACCGCGGCCACGATGGAAGAGAAGTCGTCGTCCAAGAGGACCAGCGATGCCGCCTCGCGAGCCACGTCCGTGCCGCGGCCGCCCATGGCGATGCCGATGTGCGCGGCCTTGAGCGCGGGCGCGTCGTTGACCCCGTCGCCGGTCATGGCCACGACCTCGCGGTTCGCCTTGAGCGCGTTCACGATGCGAAGCTTCTGCTCCGGGACGACGCGGGCGAACACGTTCACGTCCCGGATACGGCTCGCGAGCCCCGGGTCGGACATGGCCTCGAGCTCCGGCCCGGTGATCACGGAGCCGGCGCCCGCGAGCCCGGCCGCGCGCGCGATGCTCTGGGCGGTGGCCGGGTAGTCCCCAGTGATCATCACAACCCTGATGCCGGCGGTCTGGCACTCCCGGACCGCGGCTGGCACGGTGGCCCTGAGCGGGTCCTCCAGGCCCAGGAGACCGACGAACTCGAGCTCGAGGTCGTGGTGCCCCTCTGGCAGCTCGGCGACCCGCGTGCGCCCGCTGGCGACACCGAGCACGCGGAGCCCTTCGGCGGCGAGCAGGCCCACTTCGCGCTCCAGGGCGGCGCGGTGCTCCGCGTCGAGATGGCAGAGATCCGCGATGGCCTCGGGCGCTCCCTTGGAGGCGATGGCCACCTCGTCGGCCGTGCCGGTCCGCCAGGCGTGGCTGACGGCGAGGAGACCAGGGCTCAACTGGTATTCGCGCAGAAGTGTCCACTCCGGGTGCAGGTGCTCCGTCCTTCCGAGCGCGCGGTCCCCGGCCTCGTGGAGGGCCCGCTCCATGGGATCGAACGGATCGCGCTTGCTCGCCAGGATCGCGCTCTCGAGGAGAGGGTGGTGCACCTCGGGAACCACGGTCGATCCCGCCTCCCCGTCGGCGCACATCGCGAGATCGGTCGTCCGCCCGCCGGCCGCGAGCTTCCTCAAGCTCATCCTGTTCATGGTGAGGGTCCCGGTCTTGTCCACGCAGAGAACCGTCGCCGCGCCCAGCATCTCCACGGCCGGCATCCTGCGCGTGAGCACGTTCGAGCGCGAGATGCGCCACGCCCCTAGCGCCAGGAACACGGTGAGCACGACCGGGAACTCCTCGGGCAGGGTGGCCATGGCCATGGCGATCCCGGCGAGGAAACCCTGCTTCCAGACGTGGGCTCCCCCGCCGCGCGTGAGGGCGTACACGACCACCACGATCGCGCACGCGGACAGCCCCACCACCGCGAACAACCGCACCAGCCTGGCCGTCTCGCGCTGCAGCAGCGTGGGCTCGGGGACGACCTGCTGGAGCGCCTTGCCGATCTTGCCGAGCTCGGAGCGGAGTCCGGTGCCCAGGACCTCGGCTATGCCCTGGCCTGCTGTCACGAGCGTGCCCGAGAAGACCGATGGGAGGTCGTCGCCGCCAGGCCTGTCCATGCTGGCACCACACTCGGACGGCTTCTTGCGGACCGGCACGGACTCCCCGGTGAGGAGCGACTCGTCCACCGAGAGGTTGATCCCGCGGCGCAGGATCGCGTCCGCCGGGACGCGGTCGCCCTCCACGAGGACGATGATGTCCCCGCGCGCGACCTCGCGGCCGGGCACGCGCCTGTGCGCGCCGTCGCGGATCACGAGGGCGCGCGGGCTGGACAGGTCGCGCAGCGCGTCGAGCGCCCGCTCGGTGCGTCTCTCCTGGACGATGGTGATGGCCATGACCACGAACACGAAGCCGAGCAGCATGACAGCGTCCCAAGGCTCGCCCATGAAAAGATAGAGCGTGCCGGCAGCGACCAGCATGAGGAACATGGGCTCCCTGACGACCTCCAGAACTATTGCGAGGAAGCCTCGCTTACTCTGCATGGGTAGCTCGTTCGGTCCGTCCCGCTGCAGCCTTGCGAGGGCATCGGCCCCCGAGAGGCCCGAGAACCCGCCCAGATCCAGGACATCCGGGCCCTGCCTCAGGCCCGTGCTTCCGTCGGGGGCAGGTATCCCGGGGGACTGATCCATGCGGTCGATCCTGAGCAAATCTTCATGTATCGTCTACTCGCGTTGCAGGAGGCCTGCATGACGGCGCGTCGGCAGCGGCTGGAACCAAGGAAGAAGCCGGTACAGCGGAGATCGCGCAACACGGTCGAGGCGATCCTCTCGGCCGCTGCTCAGGTTTTCGAGGAGTTCGGATATGCGGCAGGAACCACCAACCGCATAGCCGACCGGGCTGGCGTCTCCATCGGAACGCTCTACCAGTACTTCCCCAGCAAGGAGGCCATCGCCGTGGCCCTGCTCGAGCGGCACGTCTCCGAGACGGACCATCGCATCCACGCGTGGGTGGGCCACATGGTGGCCGAGCGTCACGGGCTGCGCGCCGCGATGCACGACTACGTGACGGGCATGCTGGAGATGCACTCGGGCAAGCCGCGGCTGCAGCACATCCTCCTCGAGGAGACCCCCCTGCCGGAGCGCGTGCACCAGGCGCTGCTCGAGGCGGAGAGGGGCGCGGCCAGGACAGTCGCGAGCCTGCTGCGCCTGTACCCCGAGATCAGGCACGCACGCCTCGAGCAGGCAGGATTCCTGGTGGTCCAGACGGTAGAGAGCCTGACCCACCGCTTCGCGGCGCACGCGGACGGGCAGTTCATCAGGCGAGCGCTCTTCGTGGACGAGGTCGCCACCATGCTCGTCGCGTACCTGACGCACGAGGGCCAGGGGGGACCCAAGGCCAGGCATCGCCCTGACCGTGCATGAGCGGCACAGTCGGACCGGGGACCGGGACCGGGAATCACGTGAGGTCGACCTGGGCGGGGCAGGATGCTTGCGCTAGTCCGATCCGGCCTGGATCTCGGCGAGCTTCTGGGTCACGCGGCCCGCATGACCCTTGGGAATCACCTCGGGCCAGTGGTACTGGATGACGCCTCCCGGGTCGATCAGCAGGGTGGAGCGGATCACGCGACCGTAGCGCTTCTCCCCCAGGAACGCCTCGACCCACGCCCCGTAAGCCTGCATGACCTTGTGATCCGGGTCGCTAAGGAGATCCACGCCCAGGCCGAACTTGTCCACGAAGTCCCTGTGCATGTCGACCGGGTCTAATAGCATCTGCCTTGCACCACGAACCGGCCGTGCTCTCGGTTGACAGAAACTTGTTGCATGACGACCAGTTATAGCGGCCTCTCCATCTGTTTACCGCTGGGTGGTCGGTTCGCGCCACAATCCCAGCATGTGTCATGTTCCCACGAACCACGCGACATGCGGAACGCAAGGACTTGCCGCCGAGTGCCGTCGAGGTTATACTATCGTTAGTACGTCGTTGCTACGGAGGAGACGGCCATGATCAAGAGACTCACCGCAGTCGGCAACAGCCTCGGGCTCATCATAGAGAAGCCGATCCTGGAGCTGCTCGACATCGACAAGGAGACTCCGCTCGAGGTGCGGACAGACGGCGAGGCGCTCATCATCCGGCCGCAACGCAAGAACCGATCGGCCAGGCTCAGGGCGGCGGCCGAGCGGATGATGGACACGCACGACGAGACGCTGAGGAAGCTCGCCAAGTGACGACCGAGATACCCGAGTTCCTCGACGTCGAGGACGTGCTCGAGCTGCACGCGCTCCAGCTTTCCCGCTACGGCGGTGCCGATGGCGTCCGCGATCGCGGCTTGCTCGAGTCCGCCCTTGCGCAACCGCAGGCGACGTTCGATGGTGTGTTCGTCCACGATGGCGTGTTCGCCATGGCTGCCGCGTACCTCTTCCACATCGTGAAGAACCACCCCTTCGTCGACGGCAACAAGCGCACCGGGCTGCTCGCAACCCTGGTGTTCCTCGACCTGAACGGTATCTCGATCGGCCACGGCTCGCCGGGTCTCTACGACCTGACTCTCGGCGTTGCCGAGGGGCGCGTCGACAAGGCCGAGGCTGCCGAGACGCTCCGGCGGATCGCCCAGAGCCACTGAGGCGGCCAGGCGCGCGTGCCACGAACCGTCACCGAACGTCCGCTCAAACGCTGCGCCATCTACACGCGGCAGTCGGTCGCCCGCGAGACGGACCTCACGTCCTGCGAGGTCCAGCGCGAGCTGTGCGAGGCCTTCGTCGGCTCCATGCAGTACGAGGGCTGGATCTGCCTCGCCGAGCGGTTCGATGACATCGGCGTCAGCGGCGGCAACCTCGACCGGCCGGCTCTGCGGCGCCTGGTCAAGGCCATCGCCGCCGGGCAGGTGGACCACGTCGTCGTCCATCGCTTCGACCGGTTGACCCGGAGCCTGCGCGACTGGGTCGTGCTGCGCGAGCTGTTCGATGGCGCGGGCGTCGAGCTCACCACCGTCGCGAGCGGCCACGACGGCCGGGGTTCGGTGCTCTCCGGCTTCATCAATAACGTGCTCGCCTCCTTCGGCGAGTTCGAGCGCGACATCATCGGCGATCGCCTGCGCGAGTCCCGAGCGGCGCGCCGCGCCCGCGGGCTGCGCTCATCGGGGCGCGTACCGTTCGGCTACCAGGCGAACCCGACAACGAGGCAGTTCGATGTCCATCTCGGAGAGGCCGAGATCGTCCGCGAGTTCTTCGGGCGCGCGGCCGCGGGTGAGAGCGCGGAGGCCATCGCCCGTTGGGCCAACGAGCAGGGCATCGCGACCAAGGCGAACCGCAAGCGCGAGGGCACCCGCTGGTCCGGACGCACGATTCTTCAGCTCATCCGTAGCCCGCTCTACTTCGGAAAGGTGCTCAGCGGGCCGGTCTTCGTCGACGGCGTGCAGCCGGCCATCGTCGACGAGGAACTGGCCGTCGCGGCGTGGGAGACCATCGCGAAACGCCGGACCCGGGAGCCGAGCCGGCGGTCGCTCCTCCCGATCGTGCAGGACCCGTACATGCTGCGTCACGTACTCCTCTGCGGGCGGTGCAGTGGACCGATGACCACCTCGGCGTCGCAGGCCGTGACCATCGAGAACGCCGGCAAGGTGCCTCGCTACTACCGCTGCCGCGGCAGCTCGGAGAGCCCGGCGTGCCGCCCCACGGTCCAGGTCGCCGCCCGCGAGGTCGAGCAGGAGGTGCTGCGGCAGCTGCAAGACCCGAACTCGATGCGGGACTTGTCGCCGACTGCTCGCCGCTTCCTCGAGAAGGTAGCTCCGCTGTGGCCGTCGCTCCCACGCGGCGAGCTGAACTACTGGGTGCGTACCTTCGTCTGGGCCGCCACCTGGAACCCCGACACGCGCAAGGTCGACATCGTGTTCGACGAGATCGGCCTCGAGAACGCAATCGAGCAGCACCCGAAGCTGCTGGCGCCGCTGTCCGAGAAGGCCGTGAGGAAGCTGCTGCGGCGAGCGAAGCGGAAGCAGTAGGCACTGTCATCAACGACGTCGCCACTTGTCGCGGTAGCTCGGGGGCG
This sequence comes from uncultured Myxococcales bacterium, assembly GCA_964528945.1. Classification (GTDB taxonomy): domain Bacteria; phylum Myxococcota_A; class Polyangia; order DRWM01; family DRWM01; genus CAZGVR01. Next base: position 1,960 of record CAZGVR010000034.1, on the reverse strand, counting down.
GCGGTATCGGCTCGTCCGGTTCCTCGGCGCGCTCGGCGACAAAGGTGCTCGAGTCGCCGCCCATGACGTGGAAGGTGCCGTCGAGCCGACCGTCCTTGCGCAGCGTGACCCGTCCGGAGCCCGACATCTGGTCGTACTCCCACGCGCCTTCCCATAAAAACGATACGCCGGTCTTGGTCGACTCGCATTCGATCTCGGCGATCAGGTAATGCATCCGCATCCGGTCGTCGGACCCGGTCAGCGAGAGCAGGGCGGGGCCCTGGGCGTCAAGGTGGCGATCCGCCCACCTGGACGTTTCGGTGATCCTCCACCAACCTCGGTACTCTGATGGGATCTCGGACATCATTCACTCCCCGGCGAGCTTCCCGCAACGGGCTGAACAGCGCCCTTGCCCAGGCAACACCTCTTGTACTTGCGCCCCGACCCGCAGGGACAAGGGTCGTTGCGGCCGACCTTCGGAGCGGCGGGCACTTGCTCGGAAATGCGGCGCCAGAGCGTATCGCCGACCCCCTTCAGCTGTGCTTCACGATGTCTGAGAAAGCTTCCGACGTCGTGCCGTTGCTCGAAAAGCGCCCATAGGTCCTCGAGTAGCTTCTTGGGCGCACATTCGGCCGCCATCTCTTCGATCTCGAAGCCACTCGGACCGCCGAGGTCGAGCAGCACGGAGCCCACGGCGTCGCCGGATTCGGCCTCGTCATCGAAAAACACGATGTGCGCCTCGTGGCAGTCGCACCAGGGCGTCGGGCAGAGGAACATGCCAGCCCAGTACCGACGATCACCGATGACGTACTCGTCCGAACGTGTTCCATCCAGCAGGTCGTCCACGGCAGCGAGGTGGTGCTCCTCCACGGCGTCGAGATCGATGTCCTTGCTCGGACCCTCGGGTGGGTATCCCTTGGCCCGGGCCCGGTAGCGGTGCAACACCTCGAGCAATTCCTCGTTCATTTCGGAGGTGAGCCAATCCACGAGAGCCGGGTCGGTTGCGTCGGGCAGATCGGGATGGGCCTTCGTCTCGCCGGAGTCCGGATCGACGATGGCGATCATCTTCTCTTCCAGCGTGACACGCGCGGGGGCTGTCCCGGCGGGCAAGGTGATGTGGACACCGTCCTCGTCCCAGGAAACCGTGCTGGCCTGCTCGTCGATGACGAAGCCGTCCACGTATACGAGTTGGCAAGCGCAGCCCGGGTGCGGACACATGGACAGGATGCAGGCCAGTCCCTCCCGTAGCCCTGGCTCGCGTCCATCGCGCCAGAAGACGAGAAGTCCCTCCTCGCCGAGTTGCCGTGACGTACTCGGCTCCAGGACCAGGTTCACAGCTTTGGACATCCTGGCGGCTCCCGGCCCTTTCTCGACCATCGACCTTATCTCCATGGGGTACCCTTGCCCTGCGTCGATGGCAAGGATGCATCCCTTCGAACGGCCGGTCATCTCCGGCAGCATCGTTTGAATTTCTTGCCGCTGCCGCAAGGACATGGGTCGTTCGCTCCCACCTGGGGACCTTCACGGCGAACGGTATCCTGCCGCGGGGACACCGGCTTGAAAGATGGGTCGTCGTGCATCTCTGTTCGGACCTTATGGTGGTCTGGATGCGAGGGGTCGTCGACGACCCTTTTCCACATCGTGTAGTGACGCTCCAACCGTTTGCGATAGCCATCATCGTTGGCAATCATCTCTTCGAACAGCTCGAGCAGCGACTCCGACATCCAGGACTGCGGGTTGACGGGATCGAGGTAAGTCTGCCCCTCATCCTCATGTGGCGGCCCGGGCGGTTCGAAGCCGTGGCCGATCGTGGCCACGTGCCTGTTTCCCTTGCTGTCGATGACGTTCAGAAGCACCCGCCGGCAGTCACAGCGAGGCTCGACGCAGAAGTGCTCCATGAAGGCGAAGGCTCGATTCGGGAGCCGGATTGGTTTTCTGTTGGAACAATTGTAACGTGGGGCGAAGCAGGAGTGGGAGTAGT
>CAZGVR010000033.1:13703-14336 GCA_964528945.1 uncultured Myxococcales bacterium | reverse complement strand
GGTCTCTTCCTTGGACTTCTTGGGCTTGGGCTGCTTGACCTCGCCCTTGCCGTCGCCGCGCTTGCCATCCCCGCCTTTCCCGTCGCCGCCCTTGCCGTCGCCACCCTTGCCGTCGCCGCCGCCATCGGGCGGCTCGACCTCGCCGCCACCGCCCTCGGTGCCCTGCTTCTCGAGCGCGATGTCGAAGACCTTCTTGTCGCCGCCCGCGAGCTTCAGGTCCTTCTTGTACTTCACGTACCCTGGAGCGGTGATCTCCATCTTGTAGACGCCGGAGTCGAGGAGGATGGGCTTGGTCATGGGAGTGGTGGCCACCTTCTCGTCGTCGATCCAGACGGTGGCGCCCTCGACGTTCGCGTCCACCTCTATCGACGCGATGAGCTTCGAGATCTGCTCGAGCATCTCCTCGGTCTCGTTCTTCTTGTCGTTCGGGACCTCGGTGCCTCCCTCCTCCAGGTACAGATCAAGCTCCTTCTGCGCCTCGACGAACCGGTTCAGGTTGAGACGCTTGCCGTTGATGGCGCCGTCGTACATCACCTCGAAGCGGGGTTCGACGCCGGGCATCCCGTTGGGGATCTTGGAGAAGTCGCCCTCCCCCAGGCGCTTCTGGATGCCGAGCGTCGGATGCTCGTCCAT
>CAZGVR010000033.1:0-13693 GCA_964528945.1 uncultured Myxococcales bacterium | reverse complement strand
AGTAGCACACGGCGATCGTGTGCCTCAGCTTCCAGTTGGGCTTGGCTTCGTAGGACACCAGGAACTCGGCGAGCGCGGCCTTGTAGTTGCCCGCCTCGAACAGGGCCACGCCCTGCTGGTAGTGCTCCTTGGCCTCGTTCTGCGCGAGCGCGATCGAGGGCAGGGCCAGACCTGCGCAGAGCACCATGGCGGCCGCGAGTCGTGCACGGTTCATTGGATGGATCCTCCCGTAGGAAGGGATCTACTCGGGGTACTCGAGAGAGATGTTCTTCTTCTTTCCCGAGTAAATCCCCTTCGTTCCCTTCTTCTTGCCGCCGTCTTCCGGGGGCGGAAGCTTCTCGACCACGATGCCCTTTCCGCCGGTCTTTCCACCGTCCGTGAGCGTCAGCGTGGTCCCGCCCTTCACACCCTTCTTCTTCTTTCCACCCTCGGGCTCGGCTGCGGGAGTAAGTTCTACCTTAACGGTCCTCGAATCGTCAAGGACGACCTCGGTCTGCCAGGGCTCGAACCCATCGGCCACGACAGCGAGGACGGCGGGCCTTTCCGAGCGCGGCAGCGTGGCCGGGGACTTCTCGAGAGGCTTGCCGTCCAGCGATGCGACCGCGCCCTCTGGCAGGCCTTCGAGCGTCAGCGTCACCTCGCCGGCGGGCTTCATGGTCCCCTGATCCCCGGTCCCCTGGCCGGTCGCCGGTCCGGTCGATGCAGGACCCTTGCCATCCCCGGCCATCCCGGCCCCGCCGGTTCCCTCCGAGCCTTCCGACCCGCCGGTCGCCACGATCTGCTCTGTGCCCTTGCCATCCTTCAGGTTCGCGAGCAGCTTGGGCACCACGAGAGCGGCCGCCACACCGGCCCCTCCGATGAGGACCAGGAGCACCAGGCCGATCGCCACGAAGATCCCGGCCCTGTTCCTCCTGGGCGGGGCCTCGGGCTCCGCGGTCATGGACCAGTCGGGCGCGGTCGCAGATCCGCCCGTCTGCCCCAGAGCGGCGGGCGGGACGTTCGTGCCGGCCCTGGTGACCGCCGAGGTGGAGGACATGCCCGGGAGCGGGGTGGGCGCCATGATCGTCTGCGACGAGCCCAGGTCCCCCTTGGGCGCGATGGTGGGAGAGGGAACGGGCTGTCCCTGGACGCCGCCCTGGGTCTGCGTGAGGCCCGGGATGCGGGACGGCCGCCCCATCCAGGCTGGCGCGAAGGGCCTCAAGGCCTCCATGACCTTCACCGCGTTGCCGTAGCGCTGCGACGGCTGCTTCGCGATGGCGTTCATGATGACGTTTTCCAGCTCGACCGGGATGTCCGGGTTGTAGGCCCTCGGACGGGGCGGATCCTCGGTCAGGATCGCGGCGAGCAGCGCGTTGTAGTTGTCCCCCACGTAGGGGAGGTTCCCGGTGAGCATCTCGTACAGGATCACGCCGGCCGCGTAGATGTCGATCCTGTGATCCTGGTCCTTCTTGCCGGCGGCCTGCTCGGGCGCCATGTAGTAGGGGGTTCCGAGCACGGTGCCGGTCCGCGTCAGGTGCATGTCCTGGGCCTCGGGCGTCTTCAGCTTCGATATGCCGAAGTCCAGGATCTTCACGAAGAAGCGGCCGCCCTTGATGAGCACGTGTATGTTGTCCGGCTTGAGATCCCTGTGGATGACTCCCTTGGAGTGGACCGCGTTGAGCGCGTCGAGCACCTGGAGGCTGATGGCCGTGGCCTCCTCGATGGAGAGGATCCGCTCCTTCATGAGGTCCGAGAGCGCCTTGCCCTCTAGGAACTCCATCACGATGTACGGGGAATCGATGTGCTTCCCCATGTCCGTGATCTCGATGATGTGCTCGTGGCCGATCCCGGCGGCGGTCCTGGCCTCGTTGTAGAAGCGATCCACGAGATCCTGGACCTGCGCGACGTCGGGATGCAGGACCTTCACTGCGAGCCGGCGCCCGATCAGGGTGTGCGTCGCCTCGTAGACGACTCCCATGCCGCCTTCTCCCAGGAGACGCTCGATCTTGTACTTGCCCTCCATCACCGTGCCCACGAGCTTGTGGGAGGACGGGATGGCCTCGTTCTTGATGGGGCAGGTGTCGACCGACGTCGGGTGCCACTGGCCGCAGTGGGTGCAGATGAAGTTCGAATCCTGGGCGGGCTTCATGACCATGCTCCGGGCAACCGCAGGCAGGATGCCTGGCAGTGCAGCTCGAGATTATACGATCGTATCGACGCGCGACACAACAACTTGGGTCTCGCCTGTCTCGCCACCCCACCCACGGATAGGTCCCAGTGCAGTTCTTTGATGCTCATCGGTACTGAGGACTTTGGAGAGACTGGAATTATTCCTGGATTTCGGTGCCGCCCAGGTGTCCCTGGGGCCGTGAAGGCGTTCTTGCCTAGTGCCACGAAGGCGGTTTTATGATAGGAAATGTCGATTTCGATCCCCCGTCCTGTGCCGGGGGACCGGATACCCTAGCCATGACCGAACAGGGAAAGAAGCAGCTCGGGCGGATCCTGCTGGAGCAGAAGGCAGTGGAAGCCAAGGATCTCGATCGCTACCTGAAGCAGCAGGAGGCGACCGGGGAGCGCCTCGCGTCGATCATCTCGAGGTAGGGCGAGACCGACCAGGCCAAGCTTCTCAAGGCCCGGAGCGCGCAGAAGAGTATCGCGGCCATGGACCTCACCAACGTCGTGATCCCGGTCTCCAACCTGGACATAGTGCCGCGCGAGATCGCGGTGAGGCACCTGATCCTCCCGGTCATCGTGAAGGAGAACCAGATCTTCCTCGCCATGGCCGATCCGGACGAGAGCAGGGTCATCGAGGAGCTCGAGTTCGTCACGAGCAAGAAGGTCTTCCCGTACGTGGCCCTCCACCACGTGCTGCAGAAGATTATCGAGGAGATCTACAGGCTGAAGGAGGAGGGGCAGGCGTTCTACAGGGGCAGCAGGGTCAGCGACGAGAAGTACGGGAAGATCCTCGCCATGTACGGCGGCGAGGGCCGGGGCCAGATGAGCGTGCCTCCGCCCGCGGGAGTCTCGGACGAGATGCGGTTCCTCGATGACTCGTCGCCCACCGGGCCAACGGCGGTCATCGCGGAAACGACGCCCATGCCGGAGATGCCGGGCGGCCGGGACGAGGCCATGCTGGACCTGGAGGACGAGGGGTCCAAATCCTCCTCGACGGACCTGGACACCGGCAGCAGGAAGATCCTCGTGGTGGACGACGAGGAGGACATCCTGAACCTGATCGCCAAGGTCCTGCTCGACAAGGGCTACAAGGTCGTCAAGGCCACGCGGGGCCGCGAGGCCCTGGTGCTCGTCAAGTCGGAGTATCCCGACCTGATCATCCTGGACGCCATGCTCCCCGAGATCCACGGCTTCGACGTCTGCAAGAAGATCAAGAGCAGCCAGAAGTACGGCCACATCCCGGTGATCATGATAAGCGCCATCTACAGGGGCTGGAGGTTCGCCAAGGACCTGAAGGAGTCCTACGGCGTGGACCTGTTCATGGAGAAGCCGTTCAAGATCGGCGAGCTGGTGAAGGCGGTCGAGTCGCACCTCCAGCGCGAGCCCGGCAAGGCGAAGCCCGACTCCAGGGAGCTCAGCATCGAGGCGTCGAGGTACCTCGATGCCAGCGCCAAGGCGTTCAAGGCGGGGGACGTCGAGAAGGCCATCGAATACCTGAAGCAGGGCATCGCGATAGACTCCCTGTCCGACAAGCTCCACTTCAACCTGGCCCTCCTGTACGGAAGGCAGGGGATGATCTATTACGCGATCTCGGAGCTCGAGACCGTGCTTGAGCTGGCTCCGGGAGTCTTCCAGGCAATGAAGAACCTCGCCGTGCTCTACCAGCAGGCCGGGTTCAGGAACAAGTCGATCGAGATGTGGGAGCGTGCCATGGGTGCCGCTCCCGATGACGAGACGAGGGAGCAAATCAAGGAGCACCTGATGGGTCTCCTGTAGGCGGGGGCGGAAAGCGGCGATCGAGGATGCAGTTCGTCTGCAACAGCTGCAAGGCTAAATACACGATCTCGGCGGATCGGGTGTCGGGCAAGGTGCTGAAGATCCGGTGCCGGGAGTGCGGCGAGATCATCGAGATCCGGGGTGACGGGCTCGCTGCCGGCACCCTCCTCGACGACGGCGGCCGCAAGAAGGCGCAGTCGAGCAAGGATCTATCCGACAAGTACAAGGTTTCCAGCTTAAGGGACAAGTTCAAGGAATCCTTCGCGGCCAAGGGCGCGGGCCAGCTCCCGACGGCAACGGGCCCACGGCACGAGCCTCCGGGGCCGCCGCCTTCGCCCAAGCCCCAGCGGCCCGCAGCGCCGGTGCGTGAGAAGGGGGAGGTCCCGGATCCCAAGCGCTGGTACGTCTCGATGCACAACCAGCCGGTCGGCCCCATCAGCAAGACGAGGGTCCGCCAGCTCCTCAAGAAGAAGGAGCTCGTGCCCGGCGCGCTCGTGTGGCGCGAGGGGCTGGACGACTGGAAGCCGCTCGATACCTGCGACGAGCTCTCCGATCTGATCCAGGAGATAGCCGACCAGAAGCCATCGGTCCCCGAGAGGGAGGAGGCCGGCCAGGATCGCGAGCCGGCAGCCCCGCCCGGACCGGTCCCGCCGCCCATCCCCGTCGCGAAGGCGGCAGGCAGCGGGCCTGCGCCCGGCCCGGTCGAGCCCGATGCCATGCGCGGCTTCAGCGTGGGCAGGATCGACGCCGGTCAGACCGTGGCCGAGATCGCCGAGGCACAGGCGAACCTGACGCACGACATCTTCAGGCCCGCGGCCCTCGCGGAGACCGAGAAGCAGGGGCTCGTCACGCGCCTCCTCCACAGCCGCCTGGCCCTGCTCTCGTTCGGGGCGCTCGCGGTGCTCCTGGGATTCGGGGTCACCATGCTGGTCATCAACATGAGGAACAGGGCCCAGCCGGAGGGGAGGCCCGCGCCCCTGGTCGCGGCCGCCGAGGAGCCGGCCCTGGACCACAGCGAGCGCGGGGACATCCTGGCCGGGCTCACCATAACCCTCGAGGACGTGATCACCGAGGAGCTGCAGGAGGCAAAGACCCAGCCCGAGGAGTATGGGAACGGCTCGCGCCCGAAGAAGAAGTCGGACGCAGACGGCGGCAAGTCGAAGACCGATGGTACGCAACCCCTGATGCCGCTCGGGATCAAGGAGAAGACCGTGTCCGCGTCAGGCGCCGGCAGCTCGCTGGGCGCGGGCAAGGGCGGTGGTGGAACCGGGAAGAACGGGCTCTCCGACGACCAGATCCGGGCCACCGTGAAGAAGAACTCCAACGCGATCAAGAAGTGCTACGAGAAGGTCCTGGGCAAGGGCATGGGAGTGGAGGAGGACATCAAGGTCAAGGTCAACGTCAACGTGGGCGGAAGCGGGATGGTGACCAAGGCGAAGGTCACGGAGATATCGAACTTCGGGAACTTCCTCACGCCCTGCATCGAGGGGGCCATCAAGGTCTGGATGTTCCCCAGCTCGGGATCCTCCTCGGAGTTCGTCTTCCCCATCCTGCTCACCCCCAAGCAGTGAGCCGTGCAGGGCGCAGAGGCATTGTTCGGGACGGGGGTCGCAGCCATCATGGTCGCGCTGGTCGTGTCGCTGCCGGTCATCATCGTGTCCATGGTCGTCGGGCTGGCGGCGTCCATCTTCCAGGGGCTGACCCAGATCCAGGACCACGCCCTGGGATTCGTCCCCCGCCTCCTCGCCGTGCTGCTGACCCTCGCCCTGGCGGCTCCCTGGATGGGCTCCCACGTGTCGAGGTTCGCGGTGGAGACGCTTCGCCTCATCGCCACTTTCTGACCGGCTTCGCAAGCGTCAACGAGTCATTACGAAAAATTACGAGTTTCCTGTTGCCCCGGATGCCGACCCTCGCTATGGACTAGGGTAGGGTCGATTCCAGGGTGCCCGGACGAGGCGGGTTGCTCCCAGAGGAGGTCGTGATGACTGCAAGGATCGCAATCAACGGGTACGGTCGGATCGGTCGCTGCGTCCACAGGCGGATCCTCGAGATGGGAGATCGCTGCGGCCTGGAGATAGCCGCGATCAACGACATCACGGATCCCCCCACCCTCGCACACCTCCTCAAGTACGACTCGGTGCACGGCAACGTGCCGTACGAGGTCAGGGCCGAGGGCTCCAGCATCGTGGTCGGCGGGCGGCAGATCCCGGTCTTCGCGGAGAAGGACCCGGCCGCGCTGCCCTGGGGCAAGATGGGGGTCGGGCTGGTCATGGAGAGCACGGGCCTCTTCACCAGCAAGGACAAGGCCGGCAAGCATCTCGCGGCAGGGGCGAAGAAGGTCCTGATAAGCGCGCCCGGCAAGGGCGAGATGGACCTGACGATCGTCTTCGGCGTGAACCACGGGAGCTACGATCCGTCGAAGCACGCGGTCATGTCCAACGCCTCGTGCACGACCAACTGCCTCGTGCCCGTGGTCAAGGTCGTGAAGGAGACCTGCGGGATCCGTACCGCGCAGATGACCACCATCCACTCGTACACCAACGACCAGCGGATCCTCGATCTCCCGCACAAGGACCTCAGGCGGGCGAGGGCCGCGGCGCTCTCCATGATCCCCACCACAACCGGCGCGGCGCGGGCCGTGACCCTCATCTTCCCCGAGCTCAAGGGGAAGATCGACGGCATGGCGATCAGGGTGCCCACACCCAACGTCTCAATAGTGGAGCTGACCGCACAGTCCGAGCGGCCTACCACGAAGGAGGAGCTGAACGCAGCCCTCGCGAAGGCGGCCGCCGGGGAGCTGAAAGGAGTCCTCGGGTACTCCGCGGAGCCGCTCGTGTCCATCGATTTCAACGGGAACTCCCTCTCCTCGATCGTCGACGCGGATCTGACCATGGTCATGGGCGGAGACAACGTGAAGGTCTTCTCGTGGTACGACAACGAGTGGGGTTATTCCTGCAGGATGGTCGACGTGGCTTCCTACATCGCATCGCGTGGGATCTGAGGATCGGTCGGTTCCAGCCGGGAGTGGCAGGTTCGCGATGATTCGATCGGTGAAGCAGGTCGAGCTGGAGTCCAGGCGGGTCGTGCTCAGGGTGGACTTCAACTGCCCGGTCAAGGACGGTGTCGTCGTGGACGACACGCGGATCCGGGCCTCGCTGCCGACCATCCGCCACGCCCTGAACCAGAGGGCGAAGCTCGTCATCATCAGCCACTTCGGCAGGCCCAAGGGCAAGCGCGTTCCGGAGGCGTCGCTCGAGCCCGTGGGGCTCGAGCTCGCCAAGCTCCTGAACACCGACGTGGTGCTCGCGGACGACTGCGTGGGCGACGGCGTGCGCAAGGTCGTGAGCGACCTCTACGGCGGGCGCATCGCCATGCTCGAGAACGTGCGGTTCCACCCGGGGGAGCAGGCGAACGACGAGAAGTTCGCCAGGGAGCTGGCCCAGCTCGGCGACGTGTACGTGAACGACGCCTTCTCGGTATCCCACAGGGCGAACGCCTCGGTCGCGCTGGTCCCCAGGTTCATGAAGGAGAGGTGCGCGGGGCTCCACATGAAGCGCGAGATAGAGGCGCTCCGGATCCTCCTGGGAGAGGTCAAGCGTCCCTACCTCGCCATCCTCGGCGGGGCCAAGGTCTCCGACAAGATCAAGCTGATCCACGAGCTCCTGGGGAGGGTGGACGGGCTCGTCTTCGGCGGCGCCATGGCCAACACGTTCCTGGCGGCCCGCGGCCTCGACCTGGGCCGTAGCCTGGTCGAGCAGGACAGCCTGGTCCACGCCAGGGGGATCATGGAGGAGGCCAAGCGGAGATCCGTGAAGCTGCTGCTGCCCGTGGATCTCGTGGTCGCGGAGTCGCCGGATCACCCCCTGAACTCGGTGGTCGCATCGACCGACGTCGGCAGGGGCATGGTGGCCCTCGACGTGGGGCCTGCAACGGTCGCGTCCTTCGCGGCCGAGATAGGCAAGGCCGGGACCATCTTCTGGAACGGGCCCATGGGGCTGTACGAGAAGCCGCCATACGACACCGGCACGATCGGCATCGCCATGGCCGTTGGCAAGAGCATGGCCTACTCGGTAGTCGGCGGCGGCGACTCGGTCGCCGCCATAAAGAGCAAGAAGATGGAGTCCCGCTTCGATCACATATCGACCGGCGGCGGTGCGAGCCTCGAGTTCATAGAGGGGCGCGAGATGCCGGGCGTGAAGGCCCTGGAGGTCGAGGAATGACGGCGGTCCGCAGGCCGATAGCGGCCGGCAACTGGAAGATGAACCTGACCTCGGGGGCCGCGCACAAGCTGGTCGACGACCTCAGGAACCTGAGCTCCCAGCTCGGGTCGGTCGACGTGCTCGTCGCCCCCCCCATGCTGCTGGTCCCGCACGTCGTCGAGTGGGTCCGGGGTTCGTCGGTCCTCGTGGCAGCGCAGAACGTGCACCACGAGCCCAAGGGGGCCTTCACCGGAGAGGTGAGCGCGCCCATGGTCCGGGAAGCGGGCTGCACGCACGTCCTCGTGGGCCACTCGGAGCGGAGGCACGTGTTCGGCGAGCCCGAGGAGTGGATGGGGCGCAAGGTGCGGGCCGCGCTCGCTTCCGATCTCACGCCGATCCTCTGCATCGGCGAGAAGCTCGCCGAGCGCGAGGCCGGATCCACGCTCGAGGTCGTGAGCCGCCAGCTGGAGGCGCTCGCCGGGAGAGGCGCCGAGGACGCGGTCCGGGTGGTGATCGCGTACGAGCCGGTCTGGGCCATAGGCACGGGCCGGACCGCCACGCCCGCGGACGCGCAGGAGGTCCACGCCTTCGTGAGGCGGCGGATCGGCGAGACCCACGGCCGCGAGTCGGCAGGGAGGATCCGCATCCTGTACGGCGGGAGCGTGACCCCCTCGACGATCGGGGGGCTCCTCGGCGAGCCGGACATCGACGGCACGCTCGTGGGCGGCGCATCCCTCGACTCCGAGTCGTTCATGGCTATAATACGTGCTTCCGCAAAGAGGTGACCCGGTCATGGAAAGCTTCCTGGTAGTCCTGAAGATCGTCCTTTACGTCGTGCACGTACTCGTGTGCCTGGTCTTGATCCTCTCGATCCTGCTCCAGGCCGGGCGGAGCGCGGGCATCGGGGCCGGGCTCGGCGGCTCGACCCAGACCCTTTTCGGCGCGAGCGGCGGCCAGGGATTCCTGGCCAAGTTCACGACCGTGAGCGCGGTCGTGTTCATGCTCACGTCCGTCGGACTCGCAAAGCTGTCCACGCCAATGGAGAAGAAGTTCGAGGACAAGGTCAAGAAGCAGCAGGAGGAGCTCAAGAAGAGCAAGGGCGTGGAGGTGAAGCCCGAGGAGTTCACGGGCCAGTCCGTGCTGCCCGAGGCCAAGAAGGAAGGCACGCCCGCGCCCGCCCCGGCACCCAAGATCGACATCACGCCGATCGCGGCCCCGCCGACTGGCGTGGTGCCTGTCGAGGCGCCGCCTGCTGCGGCGCCGGCGGCCACGCCCGCGCCGCCAGGTCCAGCGACGGCCCCGGCGGTCACGCCAGCGCCGCCCGCTGCCACGCCCACGCCCAAGCCCGCGTCCGCCACCGCTCCTGCCCCTGCTCCTGCCGGCCAGTGAGCTTCAGGCCTTCTCGTACCAGGTTCCGCGTCCCCGCCCGCGCTTGACGATGAGGCCCTCCCGCACGAGCCGCCCGAGGTGGTTCTTGACCGTGTTCCGGTTCGAACCGGTGACCATGCAGGCATCGTGCACGGTCACGCGGCCGTGATCGCGCACGATGCCCAGGATCCTCTCGGACAGCGGCGCGAGCGGTGCGATCACGCGCTCGCGCTCGATCTTGAGCGCCAGGGCATCCTTCTGCCGGACGAGGCATTCGATGAAGAAGTCGATCCAGTCGCGAAGCTGCGACTCGTCCCGGTCCAGCGTGGCCTGGGCCCTGCGCAGTGCAAGGTAGTAGCGGCTCCTGTTCTCCTCCACGATCCTCTCGAGCGAGCTGAAGGCCACGTGGCCGTACCCGGCCCTGAGGAGCAGCAGCGTGGTGAGGGCCCGCGAGAGCCGCCCGTTACCGTCCTGGAACGGATGGATCGCCAGGAAGCGGACGACGAACACGCCGATCACCAGGAGCGGATGGTGCTCGCCGGCATCCAGCGTGCCGCGCGTCCAGTCCACGAGCTCCCGCATCAGCCGTGGCGTGTCGAAGGGCGTCGCCGTCTCGAAGACCACGCCGAGCCGCTTTCCCGCCTCGTCGAAGGCCTCGACGCTGTTCGGGAGCTTCTTGTATTCCCCGCGGTGACGCTCGTCCTTGCTCGATCGCCCGAGGAGCATCCCGTGCAACTGGCGGATGTGGTTCTCGGTCAGCGCGATCTCGGCGAAGGAATCCAGGACGAGGTCCATGACCTCGGCGTAGCCGGCGACCTCCTGCTCGTCCCGGGTGCGGCCGGAACGGATGTCGATCCCCCTGAGCAGCCTGTCGACCTCCTCGTCCGTCAGCCCGGCGCCCTCGATGCGCGTGGACGAGCCAACGGATTCGATGGTTGCGATGCGGCGGAGGGTCGAGAGGCGTTCGGGGGCCAGGTTGCCCAGGGTGGACCAGCGACCCTTGAACTCGTCCAGCGCGGCTATGGATTTCAGCAATCGCCGGTCGATCGCGAGTTTGTCCAGGAAGTTCATTTTACATCCAAATTCACATCCAGTAATATCCACAAAATATCATTTTGTCAATATAAATGGATGGAAATGGATATATAAACGGATACTATCGGTTCTCTGCTAGGTGACGCTCTATGAAGCGGCGCACGGCTTCCCGACCGTGGAAAACGCCGAAGTGGCCCTCGCACAGGACGTCGGCTTCGAGGTCGATCAGCGCTCGCATGGATGTCCGCCAGGCACCCACGTCGGATCCGAACGATGAGCTGAAGGGCCCGTGCACGTCCTGGCCGAACAGGATGCGGCCTTCGGGCGAGTCGAGCACGGCCACGATGGACCCGGGCGTGTGCCCTGGCGTGTGCACGAGGCGGAGCGAGCCGCGCTCGAACTCCAGATTCTCGTCCGAGCCCGTCATGCGGTGATCCACGATCGCCGGCTCGAGATCCGTCTCGTACCACGTGGCAGCGCTCAGCACCGGGTCGCCGGACTCGATCGCGCCCGCGTCGAGATCGTGCGCCACGATCCTGCAGCCGGTCTCGCGCTTCACCTGCGCGGCAGCGCCCGCGTGGTCTATGTGCGCGTGCGTGAGCACGAGCGTGTGGATACGGGCCGGATCGAGCCCGGCGGCGGCGATGTTGCGGCCGATCGACGGCCAGCCCGGTCCCCAGCCCGAGTCAACGAGCACGGTCTGGCCGAGATCGAGCGCGTAGACCATGCAGTCGGCCGGGTCCGAGAACCCGCCGCCTCCCACCAGGTAGACGCGGTCCGCTATCCTCCGGAAGCGCGCCATGGCCCTTCAGAGGTAGGCCTTCCCCCGGTGACGTACGGCTACGATGTCGACGATTCGCTGCTCGTCGTCGATCGAGTAGACGACGCGGTAGCTCCCGATACGTATCCTCCACAGGTTCCTCGTTCCCACGAGCTTGCGGCAACCGGAGGGCCTGGGATCGCGTGAGAGAGCCTCGATCTTCGGGAAGATCCTGCCGACGAGACTGGCATCGAGAGCCTCCGTCTCCTTGCGAGCGGAACGTGCAAACGAGATCTGGTAATCAGCCGGCAAGCTTCCCCTGCCTGATCAGCCGCTTCCGGACCTCCGCGATCGGCTCCCTCGGCTCCCGCCTGCGTGCGGTGGCCGTCAGGGCGTCGTAGACATCCTCCCAGAGTTCGCCGTGCGTTCTCAAATCGATGAGCACGGCGCGTTTCTTTCCGGCCTCGTCGGTGACGAACTCGATACCCTTCATGCAATCGTTCCTCTCATGATTCCCTCACGAGCAAGGGACATCACAGATGGTAGTTCATCGATCGCCGATCGACAAGCGCGGCATCCTGGCGACTCGGCAGAGGTGCAGATCGGCCAGGTTCTGCATGCACGGCTTCCGGCATCCCGACTCGATCTCCTTCACGAGCCGCACGAGCGCCTCGTTCATGGGAACGGCCAGCCCCTTCTCGCGGGCCTTGCCCACGACGTACCCGTTCAGGAAGTCGATCTCCGTGGGCCGGCCGCGCTCCACGCTCTGCAGCATGGAGGAGCGGAGCTTCCGGTACTTCCTGCCGACGATGCGGGCGAGCAGATCCTTCGTGAAGCGCGTAAACGGCCCCGCGCCCTTCGGCAGGTACAGCGTGCGCGGGTTAGCCGCGATCCGCTCGAGTCTCACGCCGTGCGCCTCCGCGGTGTCCACGACCTCCCTGTAGGTCTCGAGGAACACTCGGCGCGCGGCCGGCACTCCGAGCATGGCGCCGAGCGTCTCTCCCGCGATCGCGCCGATGGTGGTGATGGTGCAGTTGATGGCGAGCTTGGACCAGAGCGCGCCCAGGATGTTGGTGGTGACCACGACCGGCGAGGCGGCCTCCAGCAGAGGCACGATCGCCCTCGCGCGATCCGTGACCGTTCCGTCCAGCTCGCCCAGGTGGATGGACCCCGGGCCGGTCCGCTCGTAAGAGCCCGGGCCGTGCATGGTGCCGCCCCATCCGACGATGCCCGACACGACGCGGTCGCGGCCGATGGCCTCGCCGACCGCGTCCTCCACCATCCCGTTCTGTAGCGCGACCACGAAGCCGTCCCTTGCAAGCACCGGCACCGTGGCGCGCGCCGCCTCGACCACGGACGTGGCCTTCGTCAGGAGGAATGCCGCGTCGAACCTGCTTCCATCTGGCAGGTCCGAAGGCGCGACGACCGCTGTCGCGCGCACAGTGAACGCGCCGGCCGGGGTCTTCACACGCAGGCCCCGCGCAGTGATGGCTTCGGCGATCTCGCGGTTGCCGGTCACGAGCGCCGGCGCATGGCCGGCGCGGATCATCTCGCCGGCGAGCACGCCGCCGATGCCGCCTATGCCCGAGACGAGGATGCGCATCGCGGCGCTCAGGGCAACTCGTCCACCCGCACGTACTTGCGCTTGCCCGATTCGGCAGAGGCGCTCTCGATCATCATCTCGTCCCCTATGAGCCAGTACACGTGGTTCGAGTAGGTGTTCCCGAGGAGCGAGGCGTCGGTCGCCCAGAGCGGGTGCGTGAGCCAGTCGTCCTTCTGCACCTCGTACCAGCCCTCCTGCAGGACCTCGGGCGCGGCCATGAAGTCGTAGTCGTACACGCGGTAGACAGGAGACTCGCCCGCTAGGTCAGGGTCGGACTCGTCCGCCTCCATGCACTCGATCACGCGGTGGAACCCGTCGTCGTCGTTCACCCATATCCCGTACATGTCCTCGGTCGTGATGGGCCCATCCGAGCAGGACGCGAGCAGGGCCAAGGAGACGGCAGCCGATACGGCCATGGATTTCGTCATGGCCGGAAATCTACGCGCGCGAGCCGCGGCTGGCAAGTCGAACCAACCGCGCACCCCGACCACCCGAGGCTTGCAGCCATGGCCCGCCACAGCTAGACTCGATCGGGATGGACCTTGAGCAAGAGATAGCGAGGATGTTCGAGGGGGCGAACGCCTCCAAGATCATCCTGTTCGGGTCCAGGGCGAGCGGCAGCGCCGACGAGCAGAGCGACGTCGACCTCATCATCGTGTACGAGACCGAGAAGAGATTCCTGGACAGGCTGGAGGAGTTGTACTCGATGTGGGACCTGCCCGTCGCGGTCGACATACTGGCCTACACCCCGGGCGAGTTCGAGCGGATGATGGAGGACTCTGCGTTCGTCCACGACGC
>CAZGVR010000032.1:0-14496 GCA_964528945.1 uncultured Myxococcales bacterium | reverse complement strand
CCTCGGGATAATGACCGGCAGGAACCGGATCGAGGTCGGGCTCGCGTCGCGCATGGCGGGCGAGGCCTGGCCATTCTTCGAGGTAGTGGTCACGCAGGACGACCTGCCGCCCTCCGGCCGCAAGCCAGCGCCGGACGGGATCCTGCTCGCGCTGGAGAGGCTCGGCGTCACCGCCTCCGCCCCTCCCGGCGGTGCCTACGTGGGCGACTCGGTCGACGACATGGTCGCGGCGCGGGCGGCCGGGCTCCGCGCGATCGGCGTGCTGCCGCCCGGCGTCCCGTCCGGAGCGGGCCTCGAGCGGCTGCTCGGGGATCGCGGGGCCGAGGCCGTGCTCCCCTCGATCGCGGATCTGGAGGCCTTCCTGCTGCGGGCGTGAAGCCGGCGTACCGGGGCCTGTCAGAACGGCGTGGACAGCACAACGTAGAAGTCGTTCTTCCCCTTCTTCATGAGCCCGCGCGCGTAGCCGACCCTGAACGCCACGCCCTCCCAGTACCCGAGCGTCATCGTGACGAACACCTCGCCTCCCACGGACACGAGCACGCCGTCCCAGGACGCCAGCCCGCGCCCGAAGGCCGCGCCCGCGTCCGAGAACACGCTCATGAAGATCCTGTCGAGCTGCCATGGCAGGGTCTCGAGCCCCCTGAAGATGGACGCGATCGGCAGCCGGTACTCGAGGTTGAGGAGGTAGTACTGGTCCCCCCATGCGGCGCCCGGCGGGTAGCCGCGCAGCGCCACCCCGGACATGCGGATCCTGTTCACGAGATCCATGACGATGTCCTCGTTCGGGAACCCGCCAAGGCTGTAGTACCCGCGCCGCTCGAAGTTCGACCACGCATACCCGCCCGCGATCCTGAGCGCGATCACGTGGTGCCTGAGCCACGGCATCTCCAGGAATGCCGCCAGCCCGTAGTCCACGGACACGGCGCGGTAGTCGCTCCCCAGCTCGGGCAGGTCCGCGTGCACCCTCGCCCAGATGCTCATCCCCTCCTCGATGCTCGTGCCGTACAGCGATCCGCGGGCGTTCGAGAACCAGAAGCCGGCCGTGAACCCCGAGATCCAGCCGCGGTCCGGCAGGTGCGGCAGGGCTGCGTTCGGATCGACCGGGATCTCCAGCGGCTCGTCGCTCTCGATCCACGAGAACCTGTAGCCGATGTCGAGCGAGATCATCCAGTCCGCCCGGTAGAGCGGGATGCCCAGCGTGATCCCGGTCGTGTACCTGAGCTCGGGCCACGTCTTCCACTCGTCGTCGATCCTGAGGCCCCAGCGCGGCGCGATCGCGCGCGAGTGCGAGAGCCTGACGTCGAACGGCAGCTTCAGGAACGCGTAGTCGAACGCGTACTCGAGCCGCAGCCTGCCGTCCAGGCCCGAAGTGAACGTGGCCGCGATGGAGTGGTGGCCCGCCATGTCCATGCCGGTCGTGAACACGCTCAGGCCGTAGCCGTACCCGTCCTCCGCGACCATGAGGCTCCAGTACCTCGGCAGCAGCGTGCGGAGCGGGTTGTAGGGCTTGGGCACGGGCTCGGGATCGATCCCGTTCCACGACATGTCGGGCACGGGCGCGTCCGGCCCCGGATCCCCGGCCGGGAGCCACCCCCCGGGGTCGATCTCCATGAGGTACAGGTCGTAGCCGCGCGAGTGGTAGCCCACGTAGACGAGCGTGCGCCCGTCCGGCGAAACGTCCGGCTCGAACGCGCCCGTGAGCACGTTGGTCACCATCCAGAGCCCGCCCGCCTCGAGGTCGAGCGCGTACACGTTCGAGATGCCGGTGCGGTCCGAGCAGAAGTAGAGGTACTTCCCTCCCGGATCCCACGCCGGCCCCGTGTCCAGGAACCTGTCCGAGGTGATCGCCGTGTCCTTCCCGGTCGCGACGTCGATCACGTGGATGTCCCTGAGCCCGCCCTCGCTCCAGGACGAGTACGCGATCCGCTTCCCGTCCGGCGAGAAGCGCGGCGAGTAGACCTGACCGAAGCCGCCCGCGTCCTTCTCGAGCACCGGCACCGGGTCCGGGCCTGCCGTCGCGACGACAAGCCGGGACGTGCCGGCGCCGTTCACCGTGTACGCGAAGAGCTTCCCGTCCGGCGACACATCCGGCTGCCTGGTGCGGCCGCCCTCGGTGATGCGGGAGATGGAGCCGTCCACGAGGTCCAGGTGGTAGAGGTCGTGGAAAGCGTACCAGTTCCTGAAGACCTCGGACCGCGCGTACACCAGGCCCTTGCCGTCCGGCGTCCACGCCACGGCGCCCTGTCCCGTAATCTTCGCGAGGCTCCCGGTCTTCCACCCCTTCTTCGGCACGGCGGGCGCGGGCTCCTCGCCGTCCCACCCGGCGAGCGCGGCCCCCGGCCCCTCGAGGTCGATCGTGAGGAGCCCGGACCTGTCGTGCCCGTCCCACGAGAACCACGCGATCCTGCTCCCGTCGGGCGAGAACCTGGGCGAGAGATCCAGCTCGCCCGTGTCCGTGATCCTCATGCCCTCCATGAGGCCCCTTCCGCGCACCTCCTCGGCCTGCGCCCCGTACTCCTCCTTCGCGGCCGCGTACCAGTCGTCGTAGAGCTCGAGCCACGTCTTTCCGGTCACGTCGCGTATGGTCCTGTTGATGCCGAACGGGATCAGAGACTTCCCGTACTCGTGGCTCATGGCCGCGAGCGCCTCCTCGCCGTACGTGCCCGCGACGTACCTCAGGAAGTACGATCCGTACAGGTAGATGGCGGTCCCGTGCGGCCACCCGAGCGGCCCGATCGCGATCGAGTCAACGGGCAGGAACCGGTCCTCGAGCACGCCCGCGCGCATCATCATGTCCCACTGCGTGGTCTTGAGCCTGCCGCCGCCCGTGTGGTCGGACTCCATGACCACGGCGAGCCCCTCGATGATCCAGCGCGGCTGCACGCCGTTCGGGGGGTACACCTTGCCGAAGATCGCGTTGATTACCTTCGCGATCCCGCCGAACGTGTCCATGTGCAGGATGTGCGCGTACTCGTGGATCACCAGGCCCAGGTACCAGTCGTCGTAGTCCATGAGCGGGCTCATGTCGTCCGGGGCCGTGGCCCACAGGTGGATCTGGTTGAAGGGCACGGTGATGGCCCACCCGTTCGCGTCGTCGGTCTCGTCCGAGATCGAGATCTCGGTCCTTCCCTTGGGCTCGTGGCCCAGCACCTTGGAGAGCCTCCTGTGCGACTCCTCGGCCGCGGCCGCGGTGCGCTGCGCCACGGCCTCGAGCCCCTCGTGGTAGCTTATGCGGAAGTGCTCGGTCTCCAGGCTCATCCACTTCAGGGAGGGGTCCTGCACGGCCCCGGACTCCCGCGGCGCGGCGAGGAACGGGAGTACCGCGAGGATCGCGAGGACCGCCTCCGTCGACGCGGCGGAGCGGGGCTTTCCCCTGGGAGAGGGCACCCGGAGAATCTACAGGAAGCCCGCCGGGGCGTGAAGCCGTGCGCTTCGGCCCGGGGCCGCCCGGGAACTGCGCTTTCTTGCCATGCAGGCATCGCTGGATTAGAAATCGTCGAAGGGCACCGGCGGGACGCCGGGCGAGGCTGGAGGTTGGAGGAAACGTGGCGAGAGTGATGGAAAGCAAGACGCTGGCGCTCATGATCGCCGAGGCCGCCCTCGACAAGAAGGCCGAGGAGGTCGTCATCATCGACGTCTCGCCCAAGGTGGACTACACCGACTACCTCGTGGTGTGCTCCTCCTCCTCGGAGCGGCAGGTGAGGACCGTGGCCCAGGAGGTGGAGTCCAGGCTCAAGCGCCGCCGGGTCATCCCGTTCGGCGTGGAGGGCGAGGCCGAGGGCAACTGGGTGCTCATCGACTACGGCTCGGTGATACTCCACGTGTTCATCAAGGACTCCCGCCAGAACTACGATCTCGACGGGCTCTGGCTCGACGCGGACCGCCTGCCCGTGCCCGCGGAGGGCAAGAACTGAAGCTCCGCGTGGTCGGGGTGGGGAGCGGCGGCGACCGCCGCGTCCCCGGCCTCGGCGACGCGTACCTGGACAGGAGCGGGCGGCACGTCTCCGCCGGGGTGGTCGAGGTCGAGGCCAGGGGGGACGAGGCGCTCGCCCGGAAGATCGCGGCAGCGGCCGGCTCGACCTCGCGCGTCGTGGCGCTGGAGGCGGGCGGCCGGCAGATGGGCTCCGAGGCGTTCGCGCGCTGGCTGGGAGCCGCGCTCGCGCGCCACGCTTCCGTCGCCTTCCTCGTTGGCGGGCCCGAGGGGTTCCCGCCGGGCGTGGCCGGCCTGGTCCACGAGCACCTCTCGCTCTCGCAGATGACCCTCCCGCACAGGCTCGCGAGGCTCTTCCTCCTCGAGCAGATCTACCGCGCGGGCTGCATCCTGCACAACGAGCCGTACCACAGGCCCTAGTCGCAGAGCGATATCCGGTTGAAGTACATCCTCGGCGCGAAGGCGCGCTCGTCCTGCCAAAGCAGGCCGAACTCGGATCCGGTCCACACGATCATCGGCTCCTGCGACGGCTCGGCGGCGTTCGTGACGCGCACCTCGCTCGAGATCGGGGCGCCGGTCCCGTCCAGCAGGCGGAAGTAGATCTCCCAGTTGGCCGGGTCGCGGGTGTCGGTCCACACCACGCCGAGCGCAGACCCCGTCCACGCGGCCTGCATGAGGGCGCTCGCGCCCTCCACCTCGCAGGGCCTGGCGCTCGCGATCGACGGTACGCCCGACGGGCTCACCATGTTCAGCATGGCGTCGAACGACGAGGAGTCCTCGGTCTCGGACCACGTCACGGCCCATGCGCTCCCTGCCCACGCGATCGCGGGCGCGAAGGACTCGATGTCCGTCCCTGCCGAGACGTTCACGGCGCCCGGCAGGAGAGGAGCCATGTCCTCGTCCAGCAGCATGAGGAACGTGTTCCCGAAGCCGGTGCCCATGTTCTCGGTGGCCCAGACGAGCCCGAACTCGCTGCCGCTCCAGGCGACATCGGGCGTCAGCTCGGTGTCCAGTGCGCTCGCGATGGTCGCCGGGGCGGACAGCACGGTCCCGGACTCCGAGGCCTTCCTGCAGCCTATGTTCCTGTCGAAGAGGAACGTCGGCTCCTCCCAGCACACCATGAACCCGCTCGCCCCGAATGCAACCGCGGCCTCGGTGGACCCGTCCGGGCCCATCTGCGACTGGGCCTGGTTCACGAGGTCCTGGTCCAGGTGCACGAGCGACACGGCGACCGGCCCTCCGGGCGACTGCTCGCGGATCCAGGCGACGCCCAGGAACGACGTGCCCCAGGCGATCCTCGGCTTGAAGTCCAGCTCCGCGTCGCTCACGATCTTCGCGCTGGGCGGGATGATCCCGCTGCCGGAAGGCGTGATGCCGTAGGCCCACATGTCCTGCTGGGTGCCGGTCGTCATCCAGTCGCTGTCGTAGACCGCCAGGAACGAGGTGCCGGTCCACGCGAGATCCCCCCTCGATCCCCTCGTGGGTCCGGCCCCGAACGACACGTGCAGGTCCGAGGGCGCGGCGACCATGGGCCCGTCCGCGACCGTGTCGCAGTCGCGGTCGACTCCGTCCAGGCACCCGTCGTCCGCGCCCGGGTGGATCGTCGGATCCGTGTCGTCGCAGTCGTCGCCGCCGCACGGGGTCGAGTCTGGCGCGAGGGCCGCGCCGTGGCCGTCGCCGTCGTTGTCCAGGTCCGGGTCTCCGTTGCAGTCCAGGTCCGCGGTCCCGCTGCACCCGGGCGCGCCGCCGGGGTGCGCCGCCGGATCCGCGTCGTCGCAGTCGTCGCCGCCGCACGCCGCGTCCTCGTGCCCGTCCCCGTCGTCGTCCAGGTCGGCCCGGCCGTTGCAGTCGTTGTCGAGCGCCGAGCAGGCGATCGCCGGCGCCCCGGGGAACGCCGTGGCAAGATCGTCCATGCAGTCCGTGCCGCCCGGGCACGTCGCCGCGCCGACCTCGGCCGCCGGGTACCCGTCCCCGTCCTCGTCGACCGGGGCGTGCCCGCACGTGCCGTAGTCCGTGTCGCACGCGTCCACGGTGCACGGGTCCGAGTCGTCGCAGTCGAGGTCGGACGTGCACTCGCCCTCGCCGGCAGGGTCTTCCGCGGCCGCGTCGCCGTCCGGCTCCGGGTCCGGGTCGGCGCCGTCCCCGTCGATCTCCGGCGCGTCGCCCGCCTCGTCCCCGGCCGCGTCCGCTTCCCCGCCCTTGCCGCCGCAGGAGGCCGCCGCGGGCACCGACGTCAGCGCGATCAGCATCGCGATGTACCTGGTCATGGCTCTCCCCTCGAGGCCTTCCCCGGCCGGATCGGCCCGGCGCCTCCGCCCTGGAATCTACTTCACGTGCCGGCCTGGGACAATGACGACCAGGGCAGCGGCCGGCCCGGGACGGGCTCCGTCGACGCATTCGTGCATGCCATCGCCTGCAGGTTCGAGTGGAAGACGTTTTTTTTGAAGAGGCCCACTGGCAACGTGATCCACGACGCGCACATCGAGCGCGTCAACGGCATCACGGCCACGAACCCGTTCCGGCGAGGCATGGGTGCTCTAACGGACTTGACAGGTCTTCATGTACAGACTATACAGGTCATTATGAAGGCCGTTTCCGTCACCGATCTGAAGGCGAGCCTCTCGCGCTACATCCGCGTCGTGAAGCGCGGCGGCGAGGTCGAGATAACCGAGCACGGCGTTCCCGTCGCCCGTCTCGTCGCCGCCCGCGGCTCCGACGAGCGCGACGGCGAGAGGACGAGGCGGCTGGTCACCGCTGGCGTGCTCAGGATGGGTGACGGCGACGCCTCCTGGATGCTGCGCGAGCGGCCGGTGCGGTCGAAGGGCGGGAGCCTGCTCGGGGCCCTCGAGTCCGACAGGGAGGACAGGGTGTGAGGTACTGGGATTCCTCGGCCCTCGTCCCGCTGATACACGAGGAGGCGGCCTCCGATCGCGTGCGGGGCTGGCTCCGGGAGGATCCGGTCGTGGCGACGTGGGCCCTGACCAGGCTGGAGATCGCGGCGGCGATCGAGCGGCTCGTCCGCGAGGGCAGGATGGATGCCGCCGGACGCAGGAGCGCCCTGGATCTCCTCGCCCGCCTGTCCTCCTCCTGGCACGAGGTGAACGACGTCGCCGCGGTGCGGACGCGCGCACTGGGCCTCGTCGCGCGCCACCCGCTGCGGTCCGCCGACGCCGCCCAGCTCGCGGCGGCCCTCCTCATCGCCGATCCCGACCCGTCTTCCGTCCAGATCGTGTGCCTCGACGCGCGTCTCTGCGAAGCCGGGGAGCGCGAGGGCATGCGGGTGCTCTCCATCTCCGGAGATCCGGCCTGACCGCCGCCGATCGTGCCGGAGCCTCTGCCGGGTCGCATGTCGACGCCGTGGCACTCGGGAGTGGCCGTGCTCGGGCGGTAGTCTCCAGGTTCGAATTGGTGTACCTTCGAGCCCCATGAAACACCGCATGCTGCTCCTCGCCGTCCCGGTCCTGCTGGCCGCCTCTCTGTGGTCCTGCGACGAGTACACGCCCACGATCGAGAAGGCCGTGGGCCACTGGTACTCGATCGGCTGCATCCTCTCCTACAACAGCACGGAGTTGACGCAGGTGGAGGCGGTCGCGACCTGGCACGATCTCGCAGCCCTCCCCGGGTGCAACGACGAGTTCGACGACGTGCTAAGGTGCCTGTTCGACCGGGACTCGAGCGCCGAGTGCGCGACCGCGTGCGATACCGAGTTCACGCTGTTCAACGCCTGCCAGTTCGGCTGAGGCCGGGGCCGATAAAGGGTAACGCTCAGCGCAAGCAACTCAGGTCGAGCGTCCAGACCGTGTGCCCGCCCGCGCCGATCAGCGAGCCGTCCTCGGTCATGGCGATCGACCCCTGATCCCAGGGCGACGCGTAAACCCCCTCGATCCCGTAGCCGTCCTCGGACACGTTCACGAGCCACGTGACCGGCCCTGCGAGCGCCACGATGTCCCCGCTCCTCGCGAGCCCGAGCGGCCCGTCCGGATCCAGCCCCGGAACGCTCACCGACGTCACCACGCCCGACACGGGCGGCGCCTCCACCGCGAGCAGCGCGAGGTGGCCGTCCCCGGTGATCGCGGCGATCTCGTCGCCGGCGGACCAGATGGACGCTGGCTCGCCGCCGGTCTCGTCCAGCGTGCCAGCGAGCCTGGGATCCCTTGGGTCCACCACGCTCACGGCCAGCACCTTCCCGTCGGCCGCGAGGCCGAAGCACCACTTCTTGCGCGAGGCCACGCTCGTGACAGTGCCGTGTTCCGCGAACTTCCCGGTGACGGACGCCTTCACGGGCGTTGACGCGTCGAGGACCACCATGCCGGCCGCGCCTGCCGCCACGCAGGCAGCCTTGCCGGCGATCTCGACGTGATGGGCCTCCGATCCGTCGGGCAGGGCGACAACGGATCCCATGACCGGATTCCCGGACTCGTCCACTCCCAGCACCGCGACCGCGCCTGCCATCATTGCCGCGATCGCTGACTTGCCTGCGGCCAGATCCATGACCGGACCGGGCAGATCGATCGCCTTGCCCTGGTCGCGCCATAGGCGGCCGTCCTTCGCGAAGTACGTGCGGCCAGCCCATGCCGAGGCAAGGAACGGCGATGGCGAATCCTGGACGCCTGCGTCGCGCGCCGACGACATGGCAACGGGCGGCAGCGTGGCCTCGGCGATCAGCAGGGCGAGCGGCCCGACCAGGGCAACGCCGCCCTCGAGATCGATCATCGACGTCGCGCCCGCGGCAGCCTGGACATGGCCCGATGCGTGCATGATGGCCGCGCCAGGGAACGCGGGCTCGACCGCCATGAGCCCTGACCCGCACACGGTCCACGGCCTTCCCTCGTGAATGGCCACGAGCGCGGCGCCGGCACCCGCGACGATCTCCTCCTTGCCGTCGGGCACGCCGTGCTCCAGCTTCCGCAGCCTTAGCGGCCCGCCGCAGCCTACGGGAGAGTCGGCCACGATCGCGCAGTCGATCGCAATGGCAGGCCATGCCGCCTCCCACGGATCCGTTGCCGGGCCAGGTTCGGATCCGTCCGCGGGCACGGGGATGGACTGCACCCGGCCGCCCGCCTGATCCGCCGAGGCCACGAACAGGGTGTCTCCTGCAAAGGCCGCGATCCTCGACGCGGCCGCGAGTGCGATGCCGCCCAGCACCGCGGGCTTTTCCAGGCCCAGGTGGTCCACGAACGCGACCATGCCGTCCGAGTCCGTTATCGCGAGCCTGTCCCCTGCGCTCGCCACGTCGAGCGGCTTCGCACCGGTCGATGCCTCGTACTCGATGACCCTGGACCCGGGCTGCGTACCGCCCGCGTCGACCAGCACGACGCGGCCCCCCTCGTCCGCGATCGCGACCACGCCCGGCGCGGCCCACGCTATTGCGACGGGCCTGCTCTCGTGCAGGATCGACCTGACCGCGCGAGGGTCAGTGGGGTCTGCCGCGTCCACGATCAGGATGCCGCCTCCCTCGAACGCGACGGCCGCGCTCCTGTGCTCGAACGCCACGTCCGCGATCCTGTCGAACCGCGCGATCCACGCGGGCGGCTCCGGGTCGGCCGCGGCCGGGCTCGAAGCACCGGCGGCCGCCTCCACGATGGCCGGCTTCGTGGGATCCCGGACGTCCACGTACACGGTCCGCCCGTCCTCGCAGCCCACGGCAACGCCTGTCGCGCGCGCGTGCACGGCCGATGGACGCTCGCACCCGAGCGCGATCTCAGCGAGCGTCTTCGGCTCCACCACGTCTCCCACGCTCACGATCCACAGGCCTGCAGGCGACACTGCAAACAGCAGGAACCCCTCGAGGTCCATGGCAGCGAGGTCGCTGAGAACCGCGACCACGGTCAACCTCGGCCACCTGGGGAGCGACAGGTCCACGAGGTGTATCTCCAGGCCGCCCCACTCCGGCTCGACGAGCGCCGCCACCAGGCCGAAGCTGGTCTCGACGTCCGCGATGCGGCCCGGGAACGACTGCGTTGACAGCACGCCCTCGCCGCCGCCGGGCAGCGGGCCAACGGCCGCGATCGACCTCTCCATCACGAGCAGCGTGCTCTTGCCCATGGCGATCGCGCGCCTCGGCGAGGCGAGCGGCTCGATCGTGCCGGTCCAGTCCGGGTACGAGAACGCCTCCCCGTGCCTGCACTCGCCCTCCATGCACAGGCCGGGCACGCACGCGGACTGCGCGTGGCAGTCCACGTCCGCGCAGCAGGCCGCGCACCTCCCGCCGCAGCAGGCGAGGTCCACGCCGCACATGGCGTCGTCCTCGCACGGCGTGGGAGTCGTGGACTCGCCCGGCACGAACGTGGACGGGTCAGGGCCGAAGTTCTGCGTGCAGGATATGAGCGTGAACGCGATGCAGGCCGGGACTGGGGATGGGCGGCGGGCCGTCACCCCTTCAGGTGGCGGCTCAGGCTCGAGATGAGGCGGGAGGCGGTGTTGCGCTTGATCGTGCCCTTGCCGTACGCGCGATCCACGAGAGTGGCGGCCTCGCCGGCCAGCTTCTTCGCCTCGTCCTTCTTCCCTGCCTCGCCGGCCGCAAGCGCCTTCTTGACCGCGGTGCGCATCTTCCCGCGCACTATGCGGTTCCGCGCCCTGCGCTTCTCGTTCTGGCGATACCTCTTCTCTGCGGACGGATGATTGGCCATGTGTCCTTCCTTCGATTCGTAACCGCGCTTACCTACCTCGTGGTTCCCGGGAAGTCAAGTGCGTCAGCTTTCGATGGACGCCAGGATGAGGGACTTGTCCGCGGGGGTCATGGTCCTGGTGTTTCCGACCGCGGCGAGCAACCTTTCGAGCAACGTCTCGGGTACGCGACCGATCGGCTTGATCCGCCCGGACTCCACCTTGGCAACCAGATCCATCATCTGCATGGAAATCGTGGACTCGCAATCGATGATGCTCTCCTTCTCCAGTTCCGGAAATTCCACCGGGCTGATTTGAACGAGAACGTCCGGATTCCTCACTGCCCGACGACCTCTGATGTTCGACGTCAGTGTCACGAGGAGAAGCCGGGTGGAAGTAGCAGGTTCCCTGTTCAGGATGACGAAGTACCGGAACTTCATCCCTTCGGACCCGAATTGGTATATCGTTCGGAAGGCACCCCCCTGGACGAGGAGCGGTTCGAGAAGCAATTCCTCGGGGAATCTCTCCCACATCCTAGTCAACGAGACAGGAGTTCTTCGGCTTCCTCGTTCTCGCGGATGATGTCGAGCATCGCCCTGCTTCCCGGATCCAGGTCCAGGAAGAAGTCTTCGTACGGGAGGTCATGGCTTTCGCTGGATTCGGGATCAGGATAGTTCTTCTTCCATGCCTCCATGGTATGAGTCAGATCGACCAGTCTCCACTGGTCGGTCCTTCCGAATCGGTCGTCGACCTCCTGAAGCACCTCCAGATCGGACTCGGAGAGTTGCTCCTCGTCGACAGTGCCTTGCACGGATACCTGGTAACCATTGACGCTGATGCCCGAACCCTCCACGATCACCTTGCCCCTCACTAGGTCGAGTAGCTCCGAGCTGACCGGGCCGTGTTTCATCGCGACGTAGCGTCCTCCAACGATGGGACGACCATGGCGGGCGAGATGCTCCCGATCCGCAAGGAATATCAGCTTGACGAGTTTGATCCGGTCCATCGATCCCCCATGTCTCGACACCCACCATCTCACGACCTCGACGGATTTCACCGGATCGAACGTGAAACTGATCGTCATTGCGCCCCTCGCTCCTGGTATCGATTCCCTTCTAGGGTAACGCACTGATGGGACAGACGCAACGTCCGTTCCCCCGTCCGACTACCCCCTCCCCCCTGGTCCTGCGGGAGTGCGCGCGGAAACCGCCTGCCCTGCACCCGGTCATTTCTCGCGCCATACGCGCCGATCGGACCAGTAAACCACTGCTAGGAGGCAAGGAAGTCTTGAAGCATGAGCGATCCTCTATGGTTCCTGACAAATACCAGCGAGAAGCTGATTCTTGCTTGGGTCGACCATGATGGCCAAGATCTCTATATGGCCCCTATCGACATCCATGGTTCCTGAGTTCCTGACTTGACCCGCATTGACGGCGAAGAAGGTCCGGAGACCTCCCAGGTTCTATGCCGCTCGACCTCTACGCGGTCTTCGGATCGCGGCTCCATTGAAGCAATCCGGACGAGTGGAACTCCCAGCCTGCGCCTGAGAATCCTGTCGAAATGAGGTTCACATTATGGCCCGAATCAAGTTCGCGATCCCGGCCTGGCGGCTGCGACGCATCGGATCGCGCCTGCGACGATCGGATCTCGCCTGTTTCGGTCCACCTTCACGGACGTTCCCGCGCGGTGAAATACCGGCAACGGCCCCGAAAACGCCCGGAAAGACCCTCATGATGCGAGGAGTACAGCCGTCGAGACGGCTGAAGGGGTCACGGTGACCCTGGAAGGCGCGTCAGCCCGCGTCCGGGCCGGCCGCGCCGCCCGACCGCGCCGCGATGGCCATGTCCGCCAGCGCCTTCACCACCCTGCCGAACGGGATGCCGGTCGGGCAGCATCGCTCGAGCGCCGCGACCCCGTCCTCCCCGAGGGCCATGATGGAGTAGATCCACTCGCCCGTGAGCGCGAGGTCCTGCAGGCCTCGCGTGGCCTCGAGCAGCGCCCGCGGGGACGCGCCCGTGTACTCGCACGCGCCGCACGCGAGGCAGTGGCCCATGGAAGGGGCCATCTCCCTGCCCTCGGGCGTGAACGGGGCCAGGCCCTCGGGCAGGAACGCGGCAAGGAATTCCTCGTCGCCGGGCCGGGTTCTGACCGCGAGCGAGCCCAGGGCCTTGAGGGACCCGAGTCCCAGGTTGGCGATGACGGACGCTTTCATGGCTCTCGCGCGTTAATATAGCCGTGGCCGGCAGGCGTTGCCACCTGAATCATGGTTGCGCGCGGCAGGTCCAAATGCTATCGCTCGACCAGCCGGAGTCGGGCGGAAGTCGCGCGGGAGACGGGAAATGAAGGTTCGGACATCCATGATCGTGGGGATCCTGGTCTCGGGGCTGCTCCTCACCGCCGGCAAGGGCGGGAAGCCGGGCAAGGGCTCGGGCAAGGACCCTGGCAAGGACGCGCCCAAGAAGGATCCGACGGCGGCCGAGGTCGTCGAGGCCATCCAGGCGTTCTACGAGTCCACGGAGGACTACCAGGCGAGCTTCAGCCAGGTCTACAAGAACAAGCTCTACGACGAGGAGAAGAAGTCCACGGGCAAGGTGTACCTGAAGCGGCCGGGCAAGATGCGCTGGGAGTACAAGAAGCCCACGGTGAAGCTGTTCGTGTCCGACGGCAAGACGCTCTGGGTGTGGGAGGCCGAGCCCAACCAGGTGTTCAAGCAGGACCTCGCGGCCTCGGACCTGCCGACCGCGATCTCGTTCCTCATGGGCGAGGGGGATCTCGAGAAGGACTTCACCTACAAGCTCGTGCCGAACGAGAAGGCCGCGCAGAAGGGCATGACCGTGCTCGAGCTCGTGCCCAGGCAGCCGTCCACCCAGTACAAGAAGCTCCTCTTCATGGTGGACTCGAAGACCTACGAGGTGAAGCGCACCATCGTGATCGACCAGGCCGGCAACACCAACTCCATGCGCTTCGAGAAGGTGAAGACCAACCAGGGCATCTCCGACAAGAAGTTCGAGTTCAAGATGCCCAAGGGCGCGACGCTCGTCACTCCCTGACCGCGGCCATCTCCACGTGGCCCGAGGATATCGTGGCCCTGCCTCCCTGGGGCAGCAGGACCACGAGCGCCCCGTCCCCGTCGATCGTGTGCATGGTGCCCGCGATCCCGCCCACCCTGCACCGGCGGCCCCACAACGAGCATCGGGAGATCCAGCCGTCCCGGAAGGCCGCGAACCCCTCGCGCGCGTAGAGGCCGGCCGCCCCCTCGATCGCGGCGAGCGCGCTCGAGATGGCCTCCTCGCGATCCACCTCCCGGCCGGCCGCGAGCCTGAGCGAGGAGGCGATCCCCCCGATCTCCCCCGGGAAGGCCGTGGAGTTCACGTTCAGGCCCACGCCCGCGAGCACGACGGCCGTGCCGCCGGGCCGCGGCAGGGTCTCGCACAGGATGCCCGCGATCTTCCGGCCGGACCACCAGAGGTCGTTGGGCCACTTGAGGGTGAGGCCCAGGCGTGCCGCGTCGCGGCGCACGCCCGCGGATGCGAGAGTCGAGAGGACCGCGTCGTGGAGTGCCACACCGAGCGCGAGCGTGAACGCCGGGAGGGACGCGAGAGGGCAGGGCATGCCGACCGCGGCCGTGAACGTGAGGTCCAGGCCGGCCTGCGCGCTCCACGTCCTGCCGCTCCTGCCGCGCCCGCCGGTCTGCCTCTCGGCCCGGATCACGAATGGCGGCTCGCGACGTCCGGCCTCCTCCCTGGCCGCGTCCATGGTGCTCCCGGTCTCCTCGACGAGGATGGTCGCCCGCGGCGGTGCGGGCCCGTCTCCCGCGACGCTAGCCAGCCTCGGCCTCCAGCGCGAGGTCCAGGCTGATGTCGCACGCGGGCGCGGAGTTCGTGAGCGCGCCGACCGAGATGAAGTCGATGCCCGCGCGGGCGAGCCGCGGCACGTCCTCGATCGAGACGTTGCCCGAG
>CAZGVR010000031.1:11317-14528 GCA_964528945.1 uncultured Myxococcales bacterium | reverse complement strand
CGTCAGGCGCGGAAGGGCGAAGTACGCGCGGTAGATGAGCCCGTTGCTGTCGAGCAGCATCTGCCGTTCCACGGACCGAGTGTACCCGCGTCGGGCCGAGTGGAGGCTATGAGACCGAGCGTACTGCCGGGGAGCGCGGTTCGCGCGGTGGTCGGGGCCACCCGCCTGCATCGCGAGCGGGCGTGTCAGGCTGGCCCGACCGCAGGCGTGGCGGGCCCGCCGGCGTAGCCGGTGGCGAAACCCTTGGCCGAGACGTCGTCGAGCCTGTCCGGCGGGGCCACTATGGGCAGGAGTGCGTCGTAGAAGACGTTTCCTCCCGCGAACCCGAGCATTCCGAGGACGTAGAGCGCGAGCGCCGGGATCGGGTGTCCCCTGGGCACGATGTAGAGGGCGGCCGTGGACGCGGCCCCGATCGCGGCCAGGATACCCAGGAAGAGCCTGCGCCTCCCGGCCCTGTCCGCGTGCGGCCCCAGCCCTATGGCCACGAGGAGCACGAGCACGACCGAGGCAGAGGCGGCCGTCCCGAGCAGGGCGGTGGATCGTCCAGGGTCCATGCCGACCGCCCAGTACTTCTTGAAGAACACAGGGAAGAACGCCGCCAGCACCGTGGTCGCGAACGCGGAATTGGCCCAGTCGTAGAGCATCCAGGCCCTGATGTCCCACCTCGACCGGGCCGCCTCGCCCATGCCTTCCGGGCCCCTCACCAGCCGAAGCCGATCGAGCAGTCGACCAGGAAGGCGTGCGCCGTGACCCAGCGGCTCCGCGTGTCGTGGTAGGCAGGCACGGCATGAGCCTAGCAAGATGCCGGGCCGGCCGCCACACTCACCCCTGATTGCTTTTCGAGCCGTTATCTACTTGAATGCTCACTGCGCTCATGGGACACCGCGTCTCGAGGCTCACTCCATCCATCGCAGTGACCGCCGCGCTGGCGATCACGCTCGTGTGCGCGGTCCGCCCGGCAGCGGCTGCAGCGGCCACGGACGATCTCGCGGAGTTCCAGCTGGCGATGAACGCCTACGACACGGGAGAGTACGCGGTCGCCGAGCAGAGGTTCGGGGCGCTCCTCTCCAAGGAGCCTCCGCTCGAGAACGCGGCCCTGGTCTTCGAGGTCCGCAAGTTCCTGGCCGCCGCCCTGATGTTCCTCGGCAAGCAGGCCGAGGCAGAGGTGCAGTTCGAGGCCCTGCTCAGGCAGGACCCGGACTACGAGCTGAACCCGGTCCTCTTCCCGACCGAGGTCCTGGACGCCTTCACGCAGGTGAAGGTCCGGCTTGCCGAGGAGCTGGCCGCCATCCAGAAGGACAAGGAGGAGGCCGCCGCCAAGGCTGCAGCAGAGAAGAAGGCCAAGAAGGAGCAGATCCAGAAGGCGATCCAGGAGGCCGCCAAGCCCGTGTACCTGGTGAAGAACGTGGAGAAGCGCTACGCGATCGTCGCGCTCGTCCCCTTCGGGGTGGGGCAACTGCAGAACGGCCAGAAGGCCAAGGGCTACGTGTTCATGGGCGGCGAGATAGCCCTCCTCGCGACGAACATAACGCTCTGGTCCGTCTGCGAGTACTTCAAGATGCTCTACAGGTCGACGTCCGAGGAGACGCCCCGGAGGACCGCGATCCGCAACACCGCCACGAACTACAAGCTCGCGACCAACATCGTGGGAGGAGTGCTCATCGGCGCCATCGTCGCTGGCATCATCGACGCGCTCGTCTACTGGGCCCGCCTGGAGAAGAAGCAGGTCACATTCACCCCGGTCGATCCCAAGGAGGTGCCGGACGGGCAGAAGATGCCGCCACCCGTGATCCCGGAGAGCGACATCGACCTGATCGTCGGAGTCACCCTCTCATGGAGCTTCGGAGGCTGAGCCTGGAACGGACCGGAAGGGAGGACACGATCATGCGGGGCGGCAGAGGACGGGGCGGGATCACGGTCGTGGCCGTGGCAAATCTCAAGGGAGGCGTCGGCAAGACGACCACGGCGGTACACCTGGCGGCCGGACTCGCCCGCTCCTCGCGACCCGCGGTCCTGGTGGACCTGGACTCCCAGGGGAGTGCCACCGCCCACCTCGTGGACCCGGCCCTGTCCGGTCCGGGCATACTCAGGGTCGTGGCCAGAGAGGCGACCCTGGCCGAGGCCCTCAGGCCGACAGGGACCGACGGGTTGCGCATCCTCCCCTGGAGCGGCGTGCCCGAGGCGCGGGAAGGGAACTGGGAAGAGGCACCGCTCGACCCGGACGCGCTCCGGAGCATCCTCCACTCCATCCGGGACCCGGAGCCCGGCTATGTCGTCGTGGACACGCCTCCCCACGTCGGGCCGAGGACCGTGTCTGCCCTGGCGGCCGCGGACGCCGTGATCGTCCCGGTCAACTGCGAGTACCTTCCGATCCTGGGGCTCAAGCAGTTCAACGAGGCCCTGGGCCGCATCAGGAACAGGCTGAGGCTGCCGATCAGGGTCGGTGGCTACCTCCTCACGCAGGTGGACCGCAGGGAGCGCATCACCTGGGAGGTCGAGGAGATACTCAGGAGGACCTTCGGGTCGCTGGTGTTCCGGACGATGATCAGGATCGACACCAAGCTCAAGGCCTGCCCTTCCCACAGGATGACGATCTTCGAGTTCGAGGGTGAATCAGGGCGGGCGCGGCAGGACTACGCCGATCTGGTCGAGGAGTTCGTCGCCCGCGTGGAGTCCGAGGAGGAATAGGCCCGGAGGGCTGGAGGCCTACGGCCAGACCCAGCCCGGCGCGTGGGTCGCGACCTCCGCGTCGTCCAGCGGGTCGATGATCACCGGGTCCGCGCCGCTCAGGTACGTGTCCACGAAGACAGCCAGCTGGAGCTGGCCTGCGAACATGAGTGAGGCGTCGCTGCACTCGAGCAGGAAGACGTGCCCTGCCGGGTCGGGGAACTGGTAGACGGCTGCCGTGCCGCCGCCGGTCATGTTCGCGCTCACCGGGGAGGACACCGGCTCGAGGCCGGATATCGGGCGCGGCGCGGGATCGACCATGGGGATGGCCAGGGCCCTGGACGTGTCCACGAAGACCTCGTAGGGCACCATGTCGTCGTAGGCGGCCTGCTGGTACATGAGCGAGAGAGGAGCCTCGCGATCGTCGATCGCCGGATCGACGAACAGGTCGTCCGACCAGTTGATGGGATCCGCGGAGTCGGCCATGACTGGCACGACGGCGGCCTTCTCCCACACCGCCTGGACCGTGTTTCCATCGAATGCG
>CAZGVR010000031.1:0-11307 GCA_964528945.1 uncultured Myxococcales bacterium | reverse complement strand
GGCGGCCATCTCCATGTCCTGGAGGGAGAACTCGGCCAGCGTGGGGAGCGCATCGTCGGGCAGGCTGATGCCGGTCGAGAGGAGAAGGGCGATGAGATTCCCGCCGCCCACGTTGACCACGCCCGCGCCGAAGGCGGGCTCGAGGGCGAGCGCGTCCATGCCCATCGAGGATCCCATGGACTGTCCGGCGAAGGCTAGGCGAGCGGTGTCGAGATCCGCCGTGCCGTCCCCGTCCGAGAGCGTGAGCACGTCGATGGCCGCCCGATCGCGCAGCGTCCGGACGAGGGGCCAGATGTCGATCACGGTCTGCGAGAAGTAGGCCGACGTCCGCGAGAAGTTGTCGATGTAGAAGAAGTCGCCGAAGGCCAGATCGCAGCCGCCGGGTCCGTCCGGGTTCCTGAACCCGTGGTTCATGGTGTCTATCCCGATCACGGCGATGCCGAACCTCGCCATCGTGTCGGCGAAGGCGATGATCGTCTCCTTGCACACGGAGAGCGCGTGCTGGTAGACGAGCACCTCGTACGGCGGCGCTATGCCGGCCGCTGCATCCTCGCGCGGCAGCGTGAGGACGAACTCGACGGTCTGCGTCCCGGTAGGCACCGGAGCCCACGTGGACGGGTCGCGCGCCAGCATGTCGCCCTCGCCCAGGAAGGAGGTGGCCTCGAGCGTGCCGAAGACCACCTTGTCCACGGCATCGAACCTGTACTGGGTGAGGTCGAAATCGGCCAGCATCTCGGCCATGCCGGGCATCCTCGCCAGGAGCTCCGGGTTGAGCTCCCCGGCGATCGTGGCGTCGTAGACGTCGGTGATGGTGGGGTCGGGAGCGGGCTCGGCCTCGAGCGCCGCGCGTGCGTCGATGAGCGTGTCGTGCACGGACTGGGTCGTGAAGGTGGTGACCAGGGAGAGATCTCCCCTGTCGTACCCCTCGCGGACCAGGTACTCGACGACTCCCAGCATGTCCTCGACGCCTGCTGCGCTCGCGCCCGAGGGCGGTGCCCCGCCGTCCCTCAGGTCCGCGAAGGCATCCTGCGTTCCCAGCCCGGACCCATCCGCGGCAGTGACGCAGGAGGTCACCACGAGGGCGTAGCGGTGGCCGGGCAGGAGGGGATCCACGGGACGGGCCGCGATCGCGTTCTCGACCATGGGCGTGTAGATCGAGTTCCCGTCCTCCACCCAGCCTGTCTCGACCGGGATCTTCCTGGAATCGAGCGTGCCAACCTCGGCCGCGGTCAGGCCCTCGATGTCGAGGAGGAACAGGGACGACCCGGAAGCGGCGCTGTCAGCGGGGGTGGCAGGCAGGGTCCCGGGATCGATCGCCCTGGCGAGCGGCGTGAGCAGGACCGACCTCACGGAGAAGCCGTCGACCGCGTTCAGCCCGTCGCGGAACATGGTGCGCTCGTAGCCGAGACGTATTCCGGTCGGCGTGGCCGGATCGGCCACTGTCTTCAGATCGCTCGGGAAAGGCGCTAGCTCCTCGCCGGAGGCGTTGAAGAGATCGAACAGCACCACCGGGCCTCCGCTGGCCGGGTCGGGGCATATGCCCTTCTGCCCGCCCTTCTCGCCGCATCCGCAGGCGATGGCCAGGACCACGGGGATCACGACGAGATCGAACGCACGCCGCATGGCACGACTCCCTTTACGGTCCCCCGGGCAAACCCCGGGAGGTCGGGGGACTCTACGATCCGCGAGCACCTGGATCAACCCGGAACCGACGGTCGGAGGCGGACTCGACTTTCCCGGACATCCTGTGGTTGAATGCCATCCATGCCGCGTACCCACCACGCCCTCACCGCCATGGCGATCGCGCTCGTGGCGACATCCGTGCCCGCTGCCTCCCAACCGGCGGACCTGGACGGCTTGGCCGCCCGGATCGAAGAGCTTTCGGCATCCGGCCTGGGGGAAGAGGCACCGACCGAGATCGAGCTCGCGCATACCCTCCTCCAGTCTGCTCTCGCCGGCGAGCAGGGCGCTGCCGACCTGGCATCCGCGCAGGTCAGGCTGCTCGAGGCGCTGGACGAGACCAGGCGCCTCGAGGTCGAGGCGATAGTGGCCGAGAAGAAGGCGCTCGAGGCCGAGATGGAGATGAGGACGGAGAAGGCCTCCTACGAGTTCGTCGTGGAGCAGATCCTCTCGAGCGGCGTGGCCGCGTTCTGGAGCGTGCCATGAGCGGTGGCGCCCGGATGGACCGGGCCCGGCCGGTGTCGCGCCCCGCGCGGGCGGCCCTGCTCTTCATCGCGGCATGCTCGTGGTCGTGCGGCCCGTCGCGCCCGCCGCAGTGGATCGCCGACGTCGAGGGCCTCGCCTCTGGCCCGGCCACGGCAGGGGTCATGCAGAAGGCCCCGGCGGAGTGGAAGGCCGCCAAGGACGCCCTCGAGGATGCCGGGAAGGCGCTCGGGGGCGGCCACGAGGAGGAGGCGAAGCGTCACGCTGCCAAGGCCTCGATCCTGTTCAAGACGGCAATGACCGTGGCGCGAGGCAAGGACGCCAAGGAGCGGATCGACGCTGCCTGCAAGCGCGCGTCGGCGGCCATTGCCGAGGCCGAGGCGCTGAGATCCAAGCGCCTCGACGCGCAGGCCCGCTTCCTCTCGCTGCAGTCGTTCCACGAGTCCCAGGGCGATCTGGCAAAGCAGAAGCTGGCCTCGCTCGAGAAGGACAAGAAGGCCCTGGCCGCGATGAGCGAGTCGCAGAAGGAGAAGTGGCTGGCGCTCGAGGCGACCCGGCTCGATCGCGAGATCCAGAGGAGCCGGGCCACCATCCTGACCGCCCAGGCCCTGGGCTGCGACGGATCGCTTCCGGCCGAGTCCGGCGAGACCGCCGCTGCGCTCGCGAAGGCCGCGGCCGCCCCGGCCTCGCTCTGGGAGTCGCGGCGCACGCTCGTGGACGACGCGGCGCTGAGAGCCGACAGGTTCCTCCACCACTGTCGCGCGCTCCACGAACCCGATCCGATCGAGAACCCGGCCGGAGACGCTGTCACGGTCGCCGTCCTGGTGAAGGCGCTCGAGGGAACCGGGGCCGTGGTCTCTGCCGGCCAGCGGGGGATAGTCGTGGCAATACCCGATCCGCAGGACGGGCAGGGCGGGCTCGGCGAGAGCGCCACATCCGCGCTCGGGATCGCCGGCGGGGTGGTGGCAAAGATGACTCCCGCCGTGGTGCTCGTGGAGGTCTACCCGCCGGCCGGATGCTCCGGGGAATCCTGCGCCGCCGACGCGCTCGAGCTCGCCGGAACCGGTGCGGCCGCCTTCGTGGCAGGTGCTGCAGGGGTCACGGCAAAGGCCCACGGCTGGGGTCCGGTGCCGCCGTCCGAGCCCGGTCCGTGCCTGTCGGCCTGCCCGGGCGGAAGGCTCGACGTTGTCGTGCTGCTACTGGATTGATGCACTGCACCGCGTTGCACTCGCGAATAATTT
This sequence comes from uncultured Myxococcales bacterium, assembly GCA_964528945.1. Lineage (GTDB taxonomy): Bacteria > Myxococcota_A > Polyangia > DRWM01 > DRWM01 > CAZGVR01. The sequence goes on along the minus strand of CAZGVR010000031.1, from coordinate 7,903 downwards.
GACCTAGATTGACTCCGGATCGGGGGGATCCCCGGGTGGTCCGGGGCAGCCCAGCTAAGCGTTGACAGGGAGCCGGGACGGCTCCATGGAGGGATGGCAGATGACCGAGCACGATCACGCGGCGGGAGACGACATCGAGCTCAAGTCGCACAAGGGTACGGGCAAGAAGATCGGCGTCCTGATCGGCCTGATCGTCCTGATAGGCGGAGGCGTAGCGGGCTGGTACTTCATGCTCGAGAAGCCCAAGCAGGAGCGCCTGGCCAAGCTGGAGGCGCACAGGGCGTTCTGGACCGAGTTCTCCGAGTACCATGCCACGGGGTACGGCGCCTCATGGAAGTGCATCTTCGGCGGCACCGACGAGAGCCAGGTGAACAGCAACCTCAAGCTCGAGACGCTCATCGAGACGGCGATCGGGCAGAACGAGGGAATGTTCGGCAAGCTCATCCTGGCCTGCATCGATGGCAACAAGGAGATGCTCTCCGGTCTGGGCAAGGAGCCGCCGCCCGGCCTGGTGGGCGTCAGCAAGCAGGTCGAGAACGTGAAGGCCATGGATCTCCTCCCGGAGTACGAGGAGAAGTTCAAGGGATTCCCGGAGACCACCGAGGCGATGTACGCGTCGTGGAAGGCCCTTGGCGACTACTTCTCCGGCGCCGACGAGCGGAGGAAGTGGGACAAGAAGCTGGACGACGTGTCAACGGATGGATGGGGTACGCTCTACGTCAAGGAGCAGAAGAACGAGAAGCCCGTGGAATCGGACCTCAAGTCGGCCTGGCGCTACTACAAGTTCATGACGTGCTCGCTCGGGAAGGACTACTCGGAGCTCGGAGACGTGGGGTCCACGAGCGCCCTCGAGAAGGAGATCGGGAAGATCATGGTGGACGGCGACTGCTCCACCGACGAGAAGGCCGCGGCCTACTACCCCAAGGTGGAGCAATGCGCCACGCAGTTCCTTCTGTCGGCCTCCCCCGATCTCGACGACCCGCAGTTCAAGAACGCCGTGCAGAAGTCCTGGTTCCGCGAGATGAGGTCGCTGGCCGCGATCGCCGGATCGTGGCAGGACCCGGAGACCGGGGCCGACTACACGGGATGCATCAGGCGGTCCCGCACCTACACGAAGGCGACAGGCATCGAGAACCTCTTCAAGACCATCATGGCCTACACCGAGGCCCGCGTGTCGTTGGCCAAGGCCTACCAGGCAGAGAAGGCGAAGTACGAGAAGAAGTAGAGGGACCCGGTCAGGGCTTCCTTTCCTCGATGTACCTGCGGATCTTGTCGCCCAGGCGCGGCCCCATCTTGTCGTCCAGCAGGGAGTTCACGCGCAGCATGAGGGCCGTCCGCTCGGCCTCGTCCCCGTACTCGAACTGGATGGACATCCCGGGGCTCTGATCCTTCTTGGCCTCTGCAGTCGTTATGACGCCCTTCACGAATCCCTTGAGCTGCAGGGGCTCGGACAGGTCAGGCACGACGATGCGGAAGAGGAACCTGGTCCCGAGCGGGAGGGGGTTCTTCGTCTTGATGAAGGTCTGGTTCCTGCTGATGTTCCGGCAGTAGTCCGACAGGAAGGTGTTGACCCTCTTGTACTCGACCTTGAGCTCGATCGGGATCTGCCTCTCTCCGAAGGACTGTATCGAGTTCTCTATCGTCATCTTTCATCCCCACCGGGCATGCCCCTAGATAGCACAGCGCGCACCTTCACCGCAACAGAACCGCCTTGCGAAGATGCGCGGGCCTGCATCACATCCTCGTCGGAGCGGAGATGGTCAGCAGGAAGAGTCCGATTGCGAGAGTGCGCCTGACCGCGTCCACGAGGTGCAGGCGCGAGGCCCTGAGCGGCCCGTCCGCGTCCCTCACGGGGTAGCGGAACCTCTGCCCCGATCCCGGCTCGGCCGGAGCGGTGTAGAAGGACCCGAATGCGCGCGCCACGTCCATCAGCGCGGCGGAGAGAATGGCTGTGTCATAGGTGTCGGAGGCGATGTCGGCGCTCCTTCCGATGGCCCTGGGAACCCGGAGGAGGGCCTTCATCACTTCCATCTCCTCGGGGGCGTGGAGGAGCGACGGGTCCCACTCCGCGGGAAGCTCGCCCCCGCACTCCGCGATGATGGAGCAGCAGCGTGCGTGCGTGTACTGGAGGTACGGCCCGGTGTCGCCATCGGGCCTGCTCGCATCCTCGAAGACGAAGCGGATGTCCCTGGGCGGCGATCTGCGCAGGAATTCGAAGGCGATCGCGGCATATCCCACCGCAGCCGCGACCGCGGCCTCGTCATCGAGCGGCCCGGACTTCTGGCGGACGAGATCGAGGGCCCTGTCCCGGGCCTCGTCGAGAATGTCGTCCAGCCTGGCCTTGGCCCCTCCCCTCGTGGAGTAGATGTTGCCGTCGCGGTCGCGGACCATCCCGAACTTGACGTGGAAGAGCCGGCCCGTCGATCCGGGCCTCATGAGCTCGAAGACGCCGAACACCTGCCTGAAGTGGAACTCCTGGTTCGCGGCCACCACGTACAGGCACCGCGAGAAGCCGGGCCAGGTCGCATCCCGGTGGACGGCCGCGGCCACGTCCCTCGTCTGGTAGATCGTCGCCCCGTCCGCTTTAACGAGGATGCACGGCTCCTCCAGGCCCGGGACGTCCACGACCCTGGCACCGCGGCTCTCGTGGAGCAGGCCTCCGCTCTCGAGCTCCAGGAGGAGCGCCGGTATCATCTGTTCGTAGGACGACTCCCCGTCGTACCTGTCGAACGATATGCCAAGCCGGCCGTACGACCGCCTGAGCTCCTCGCGGGTGATCTCGACGAACCTGGACCAGACGGCCCTCACGGCCTGATCGCCTTCCTCAAGCTTCCTGAAGATCGTGCGGGCCTCGTCCCGGATCGACGGGTCGCGCTCGGCCTCGGCGTTGATGCGAACGTAGAGATCGCACAGGTAGCGGATCCCGTCCCGCTCGAGGGCGGACTCGTCACCCCACTTCCGCCAGGCCGCGACCTGGAAGCCCATCTGCACGCCCCAGTCGCCGAGGTGGTTGAGCCGTACGACCTCTAACCCCTGGTGCTCCAGCGTGCGGGCCAGGCTCTCTCCGAGGATCGTGGTCCTCAGGTGGCCGATGTGGAAGGGCTTGGCGATGTTCGGGGAGGAGTACTCCACGAGGACGGTCCTCCCCGAAGGGGATGCCGGGGCCAGGAAGGAGGAATCGGTGACCGCGCGCGCGAGGTGGGCCGGATCGAAGAAGAAGTTGAGGTAGGGACCGTTGGCCACGACCTCCGCGAATCCCGAGGGCGGCCGGCCCAGGCGGCCCAGGAGATCGGCCGCGGCCGCGGCCGGATTGGTCCCCATGGCGGCCGCGATCCTGAAGCAGGGCACGCTGAGATCGGCAAGCTTGACCTTCTGCCCGCCGCTCCTCTTCAGGGCTACTCCGCCGGCATCCCCCTTGTCGACCTTCGGGGGAGGGGGCTCGGTGACGAGCCCGCGGATCAGATCGCGTCCACCCGGCACCAGTTGGGCCAGGGCCTGCTCTACTGACTCCCTGAAGGAATCGGCGTCCATGCAAGGGCGCAATGTACCTCACGCGGGACCGGCTGTCAGCCCGTCACGGGAGGAATGCGGTAACGGACGTCTTGTTCAGGCCCTCGCGCCTGAGCGCTCTGCCGAGCTTCATCCTGGCGCGGACCTCGATCTGGCGGGCCCTCTCGCGTGATACCCCGAGTCGTCTTCCCAGCTCGGCGAGGGTCCTGGGCTCGTCCTCCATGAGCCGCGCGGTGGCCACGAGCCTCTCGCGGGTGTCGAGGCTCGAGAGGGCTCGCTCCACGACATCCCGCATGGCCTGCTGGGCCTGGCGCTGGCCCGTCCAGCCGTCCGGTCCAGGAAGACCGTCCGGGAGGCGATCGTGCATGCCCGGCCGCTTGTCCACGTCGTCGGTCCAGTCCCCGTCCAGCGACACGTCCCACGTGTCGATGTGGTCGAGCATCTCGCGGAGGCTCTCGACGCTCACTTCCAGATCGCGGGCCATGGAGCCCTCTCGCGTGCAATCGGCACCGTACCTTGCAAGGTGCAGGGCCCGGACCCTCCGTATCCTGAAGAAGGTCTTGGACCGCGTCATCCCGAGGCCGGTCTTGCCGCGCTTCCACTCGCGGATCACCGCCTGGAACATGAGGGCCCTGATCCAGTAGGAGGCATAGGTAACCAGGCGCACGTGCTTCCCGGGATCGAACTTGTCGATCGCAATGACCAGACCGAGCCCGCCCTCGGCGACCAGATCCTCGTAGGGCACTGGATAGCGGACGAACCTGTTGGCGATCGCGACCACGTGCCGCATGTTCGCGGCGACGAGCCTGTCGCGGGCCGCCGTGTCGCACCCGAGGTGCCATCTCTCCAGCAGATCGGCCTCCTCGGACGGCCCGAGCCTGGGTGCCTTCATGTACTCGCGTGCCCGGCTCGACATCCAACGTCCGCCCGATGAACCGGCCCTGCCCTTGGAGGATTCCGCCATGCCCGGGCATTTCCGGTGCAACACACGTGCCGCTCGTGCTCGAGCCGGTATTTCGGGCGCGCCAGAGCGGCCTTCCCGGAGCACGCCTTGGATCGTCCCGCCCTGTGAACGACCTGCAACTCAAGGAGGATTCCCACTTGTGCCGCGGCCACTTTCTACTCGGGTCCAAACCACTGTCGGCACCGGGGGGTCAACTTGCCACCTGGATGAACCACCATTCAGCCCTGTTTCAGGCATGAACCCTTTCAGAAATATCGAGGCCGGGACACCGGGCATTCCATTTCTGAAACGCCAGGCCGGCAAGCGGCTGGCAAGAAACCACGACCGTTCCACCCCGCACTCAACCAACGAGTTGCACGTTGATGGATACGCGCGCTATACTGGAATGTTCCTCGAATATACGAGGAACCGCTCCTCTCCACGAGGATGAGGATTGGGAGAATCGAAATGAAACGTCCTCCGGCACTGCTGATCGTCCTCCTCGCCTGGATCGGCACATCTGCTTGCGCCTCTTCGTCCACGGCGCAGAACGTCGATACGCACACTGGCGACGGGAACGACATGAACGACCTGGTCGACTCTGGCTGGGACTGGGGAGACACGGGGACCGACATCCTTCCGGACTCGCCGGGGGACGTCCCCGTGGACACGACCCTGGACTCGACGCCGGATACCTACTTCGATTCGCCGGTGGACACCGGGCATGACGACGGCGGACCCGACATCCCCTGGGATCCGCCGACCGACACGCCAGACGCGACCGGCGGGATTGTCGGGGATGCCTGCTATTCGGCCACGCAGTGCACCGGCGTCCCGGGTGCGGGGCGGACCTGCCTGACGACCCTCATGGGCTACATCACGTTCCCTGGCGGCTACTGCTCGGCCACCTGCACGAGCGCCGCGGACTGCGGAACCGGGGCTCAGTGCGTCAACCTCATGGACCTCGGGCAGTACTGCCTGAAGCAGTGCACGTCCGCTGCCCAGTGCAGGACCAGCGCATCGTACACCTGCACCGCCGTCTCGGGCGCGCCTGGCATGTTCTGCATCCCGCCGATGAGCACTCCCGAGACCGGCGACTAGCATCAGCGAACCGGACCTCCGGCAGTAGTGGACTACACCCTCCGCTGCGGGTATGTTCTCCGGCCGTGAGCAGGGAGGCCGGAGACCGTTCCTCGCGGTCCGCGCTGCGGACGTGGGTCGAGGTGAGCGATGGCGCGCTCGCCTCGAACATCGGGCAGATGCGGCGGCTGGTGGGAGGCGCATGCCTGCTGGCACCCACGGTCAAGGCGAACGCGTACGGCCACGGCCTTCTCCTGGCGGCCAGGGCATTCGCGAGGACCGGAGCGGACTGGCTCTGCGTGGACTCGGTGGACGAGGCCCGCGAGCTTCGCGCCGGGGGGATCGCGATGCCCCTGCACGTCATGGGTCACGTCCCGCCAGCGTCGGTCCCGGAAGCCATGGCCCTCGACGCGAGGTTCGTGGTCTACGACCGGGAGACCCTCGAGGCCGTGGCGTCCGAGCATGCCCGCTCCGGCCTGTCGGCGAGGCTGCACGTGAAGGTCGAGACGGGCAACCAGAGGCAAGGCCTCGACCCGGCCGACGCCGTGGCGCTGGCGGATGCCATGGCCGGTACGCCCGGCGCGATACTGGAGGGGATCTGCACCCACTTCGCCAACATAGAGGACACGACGGACCACTCGTTCGCACGCCAGCAGATGCGGATCTTCGAGGAGACGGCCTCCGCCATGCAGGCGAGGGGCCTCGACGTGCCGATTCGTCACGTATCGAACTCGGCCGCGGTCATCCTCTGGCCGGCGGCGCACATGGAAATGGCGCGCCTGGGAATAGCGGCCTACGGGATGTGGCCCTCGACCGAGACACGCGTCGCGGCGATGCTCGCCGGCAGGGCCAACTTCTCCCTCCGCCCGGCGATCACCTGGAAGACCCGAATCGCCCAGGTCCGTCGCGTGGAGGCAGGGACGTGCGTGGGTTACGGCCTCACCTACAGGACCACGCATCCCATCCTCCTGGCCGTGCTCCCCGTGGGCTACTACGACGGGTACGACAGGAGACTCGGAAACACCGGGCACGTCCTGGTGGGAGGGGTCCGCGCGCCGATCCGCGGCCGCGTTTGCATGAACATGACCATGGTGGACGTGACCGACGCCTCCGGGGTCTCCGCTGGAGACGAGGCGGTGATCATCGGCAGGCAGGGGGAGGAGCAGATCACGGCCGAGACGATGGCTTCCTGGAGCGGAACGATAAACTACGAGGTGACGACCCGGATCCGGGAGAACATCGAGAGGGTCCTGGTCCCGTGAGAGACGGGCGACCCGTGCGGGACACCGCGGCGTCCTCTACCCAAGGAAAGGCAAGCCGGAAGGTCAAGATATCCATGGGAAAGGGGTCACGCCTGGGCATGCATGCGACTTCACTATCTCGGCGAGATACCGTATAATGGAATCGGTTTGAGCATGTCCGAGGAGCTATCCTACAAGCTCGTCATCGTAGATGACGAAGGGAAGACCACACCCGTCCCGCTGACTCGTGACGAGTACACGATCGGCCGCCAGGAAGGGAACGTCATCCGCCTCACCGAGCGGAACATCTCCCGTCGGCACGCCAAGCTCTACCGCGCGAAGGGTCACTGGATCATCGAGGATCTGAAGGCCTACAACGGCGTCATCATCAACTCCGAGAAGGTCAAGGAACGGGCGATCGTCAAGAGCGGCGACACCATACAGATCGGCGACTACAGGCTGATCTTCCGCGAGGTCGCCGATCAGGAGGCCGTGGGCTCCGTCATCGTCGATTCGGAGATCCCGTCCCTCCCGCCGCCACCGCGCCTGCAGTCCGCGGTCGCTGGGGAGCAGCCCAAGCTGATCCTGATCAATGGGCCCGAGCCTGGTACCGTCGTGTCGCTGAAGGACGGGTTCACCAACCTCGGGAGGGCCGAGACCTGCGAGGTCCAGATCGAGGACGTCTCGGTCTCGCGCGAGCACGCGCAGATCGAGCTCACGCAGACCTTCTGCAGGATCAAGGACAACGGAAGCGCGAACGGCCTCCGTATAAACGGCATGCCCAGGTCGGACCACTACCTGCAGCACGGCGACACCATAGAGATGGGAAACATCCTTCTCAGGTTCGTCGCCGCCGGGGCGTGGGATCCCCTGCTGGAGCAGCTCCAGATGCAGGCGGCGATGCCGACGGCGTCATCGCGGCGCGCGCTCGTCATCGGCCTGCCGCTCGCCATCCTGGGACTCCTCATAGTCGTGGGCCTCGCCGTCTTCCTGATCACGCACAACAGGAACGTGAGGAAGGAGCACGCTTCCGAGGTCTCGCCGGACGAGCTGAAGACGCTCTCCATCGACGAGCTCGCGGCCACGCTGGCCGGGCACGACGTTCTCCTCGTGAGGGAGGCTCGCACCG
>CAZGVR010000030.1:13890-14539 GCA_964528945.1 uncultured Myxococcales bacterium | reverse complement strand
CGAGTGTCTCCTGCTGCTCCTCGTACTCCCCGGCGACCGCGACCACGAAGTTGCGCGGCTTCTCGATGCCGTCGATAGCCTTCTTCAGATCGCGCGAGATCGCTCCGAGATCGCGCGTGCCGTCCAGGCCGGCCGAGACCGTGATGGAACGCTCCTGGTTCTCCCTGTCTATCGAGATGGGGCCGGTGTCGCGTTCCATGCGGACCAGCGATCTCAGCGGCACCCATGCGCCGCCGCCCACGAAGACCGGCGCGTCCGCGAGCTTCTCGGGGCTCACGCGATCCTCCTCGGCGAGCCTGATGCGGATCGTGTACTCCTCGCCCGCGTCCCGGAAGTAGCCCGCCGGCGTGCCCGCGACCATGGTGCCCACGATCTCGCCGAGCGAGGCCACGTCCAGCCCGGCGCGGGACACGGCCGTGGGGTCGGGGTGGAGCCTCAGCTCGCCCATTCCCTCGCGCCTGCCCACGCGCACGTCCGAGATGCCCTTCACGCCCTCCATGACCTTCGCCACCTTCTTCCCGAGCAGGGCCGCGTCGTCGAGCTCGTACCCGCGGATCTTGACCTCGAGCCGCTCGCCGCCGCCCCTGAGCATCCTCAGGAGGAAGAAGCCCTCGCTGGGCTGGATGCGCACGCGCCCGCCCGGCACGAG
>CAZGVR010000030.1:13233-13880 GCA_964528945.1 uncultured Myxococcales bacterium | reverse complement strand
CCTGAGCGCCGCTGTCACCTCCTCGGTGGTCCGGTCGCCCGGCTTACGCGGCTGCCTGAGGACCAAGCGCAGGGACCCGGACTCCTCCCCGGACTGGCTCCATGACCCGGGCGTGCCGGACAGGGCGTTCAGGCGATCGAGCTCGGGCACGTTCTCCATGACGAGCGACTCGACCTTGCGGACAACCTTGTCGGTCTCCTCGATGCGAGTGCCCACTGGAAGCTCGAGGTCCACCGAGATCTCGCCCTCGTCCGCCTGCGGCATGAGCTCGAACCCGAGCGTGGGCACGAGCGCGATGGACCCGCCGAGCATGAGGAGCGACACCAGGACGACCAGGATCGGGTGCGGGATCACGCGCCTGACCAGCCGGCCGTAGGCCTCCTCCATGGCCCGGATCCAGCGCTCCAGGAACAGGAGCTTGCCCTTTCCGGGGCCCCAGCTCCTGCCCATGGCGATCCTGGAGAGGACCGGGACCAGCGTGAGGGCCGAGACGAGCGAGATGCCCAGGCTCATGGTCACGACGAAGGCCATCTCCTTGAAGAAGACGGCAGCGAACCCGCCGAGGAAGAGCACGGGCGCGAAGACCGCGACCGTGGTCAGGGTAGATGCCGTGACCGCGTCAGCGACCTCCTCGCTGCCGACCACGG
>CAZGVR010000030.1:8772-13223 GCA_964528945.1 uncultured Myxococcales bacterium | reverse complement strand
TGGACCACGATGGAGTTGTCCACGAGCATGCCGATGCCGAGCGCGAGCCCACCGAAGGAGATCATGTTCAGCGACATGCCGGCGAGGTACATGCCGCCGAAGGTCGCCATGACCGAGATCGGGATCGCGATGCCGATGACCGCCGTGGACCTCCAGTTGTAGAGGAAGACCAGGAGGACCAGGATCGAGAGCCCGGCGCCCCAGAGCACGGCCTGCCACACGCTCGAGATCGAGTCCTTGATGAAGTCGGCGGTGTCCACGATCGTCCGGATGGTGAGGTCGCCGCCGTACTCCCTGTTGAGCCGCTCGACCTCGCGGTTCACGCGTTCCGAGACCTCGACCGTGTTGGCGTCCGACTGCTTGTTGATCGCGATCCGGATGCCCGGCTTGCCGTCGATGCGCGCGATGTTCGTGACGTCCTCGAAGCCGTCCTCGACCAGGCCCAGATCCCCGACGCCGATCGGCACGGCCGCGCCTACCGGGCCCGGATCCATGCGCGTCGCGACCAGCACGTCCCGGATGGAGCCCAGGTCGTGGAACTCGCCCATGGTCCGGACGAGCACGTTGGAGCGGCTCTCCTCCACGAGGCCGCCCGCCACGTTCAAGTTGGTCCGCTTGATCGCGGAGACGACCTGTCCGGGGGAGATGCGGGAGGCCGCGAGCCGCTCGGCGTCCAGGTTCACCTGGATCTCGCGGCGGTAGCCTCCGCGCACGGTCATGGCCGCGACCCCGTCGAGCCGCTCCAGCCTGTACTTGATGCTCTTCTCCACGATCTGCCGCATGCGGTAGGGCTCGATGGTTCCGCCCACGCCCATGAACATGATCGGGAACGACGTGAGGTCGAACCTGAACACGACCGGCGACTCCACGTCCTCGGGCAGCATTCCGCGGATCCGCTCCACGCGTGACCTGACGTCGTCCAGCGCGGAGTCCAGGCTGGTGCCCCACGAGAACTCGAGCTCGATGGAGGAGCGCCCCTCGAGTGACGCCGACTCGATCTTCTTCACGCCCGGAACAGTGCTCACGGCCTCCTCTATGGGCCGCGTGATCAGGTTCTCGATGTCCTCGGGCGCGACGCCCTGGTACTCGGTGAAGATCGAGATTCGAGGGAACGATATGTCCGGAAGGAGGTCTATCCTGAGCCGCGCGATGGAGATGACCCCGAGCACGATCACGCACAGCGTGGCCATGATCGTGGCGACCGGGTGGGCCACGGCCTTGCCCGGGAGGCTCATTGCCCGCCACCGCCCGCCGGGGACGCGGGCAGGTCCGCGACCCTGGAGACCGTGACCTCAGCCCCGTCCTCGAGGTCGATCTGTCCCTTGACCACGACCTCGTCGCCCTCGGCTATGTCCTCCAGCCGGATCGAGCCGCCGTGCTCGCCCTTCACGGTGACGGCAGTGACCTCGGCCTTGCCTGTCTCGACCACCAGGACGGTCTTCTGCCCATCCCTCTCGACCACGGCCTCTCGCGGGACCGAGAGCGCGCCGTCGACCTCGGCGAGCACGAGCGTGGCCTGCCCTGCCATGCCCGGCTTCACGTCCGCGGTGCCGTCCTCGACCTCGGGCACGACCAGGAGATCGACCGGGCACGTGCGCGTGGCCGGCTCGATGATGGGCGAGATCAGGTCCACGGTGAAGCCGATGGTGCGGTCCGGGAGCGCGTCGAGCACGAGCTTGCCGACCATCATCCGCTCGACGTATGGGACGTCCGACTCGGGGATGGCAACGCGCATGAACAGGCGGCCGGCCTCGTGCAGCTGGAACACGGGCGTGGCCGGCGAGGCCATGGCCCCCTCGTCCAGGTAGCGGCGCGCGATCACGCCGTCGAAGGGCGCGCGTACCCTCATGTTCTTCTTGTTCACGAGCAGGTTCTTGAGGGACGCCTTGGACTGGGCCTTGCCGGCCTGCGCGACCTCGAGCGCGGTGGAGGCGGCCTGGACCGCGGAGTCGAGGTTGTCCATCTCGGCCTGCGTCACCAGGCCCTTTGCCGCGAGCGGCTTCTTGCGGTCGAGATCGGCCTGGGCCTTCTGGAGCGCGACCTCGGCCTGCTTGATCGAGGCCTCAGACATGGAGACCGCGGCCTTGCCCTGGCTCACCATCTGGTTCATCTCGAGCGGGTCGAGCTCGAACAGGAGGTCGCCCTTCGCGACGACCGAGCCCATGTCCACGTGGAGCTTCTTGATGCGGCCCTGCACGTCCGGGGAGATCTCGACCTGGCGGGCGGCCCTGAGCTCGCCGCGGTAGGTCCCCTCCCGGACCAGGTGACGCTTGCCGGCCCTGGCGACCGCCACGACGCGCATTCCGGCCATGCCCTTCTTGCCCTGCCTGGCGCCGGCCTTTCCATCCCCCTTGCCTCCCTGCCCTGCCTTGCCTTCCTTGCCGTCATCGCCGCCGATGCCGAGCTTGGCGGCGAGGCCGCACCCCGGAAGGCACATTGCCAGGCCGGCCGAGAGCAGTAGGGCGAGTTTCACGGGTTTCGTGCTCATCTAGAGTCCCTCGAAGAATTCCATGAACTGTCCGGACGCCACGAGATAGTCCAGCCACGCGAGCGTGAGGTTCATCTCCTCGCCCGCGAGCCCCATGCTCGCGGCCGCGTACGCGTCGAGCGCGTCCTCCACCTCGAGGCCGGTCGCCAGCCCGGCCGCGTACCTCTCCTCGGCCATCTGCCGGCTCGCGAGAGCCAGGTCGACCCTCTGTGCCGCGGTGTCGCGGTTCTCGAGCGCGAGGTTGAACCTGAGCCAGGAGGCGTGCACCGCGGCCTTCTGCGACGTCTCCATCTTCGAGGTCTCGAGGAGCGCCTCGGAGGCCTTGGAAACGCCCTCCATCACCTTGCCTACGGTCTTGCCGCCGTCGAACAGCGTCCACGAGAGGTTGAAGGTCACTGCCCAGCTCGAGCCGTCGGGCGACCTGAAGCTCTTGGGCCCCTTGTCGTACGATGCCACGATGGCAACGGACGGGAGGAAGGAGAGCCCGCCCGAGATCGAGTGCAGCTTCGAGGACTGGAGCATCAGGTCCTGAGCCGCGAGGGCCGGGCTGTCGAGCCCGGACTCCGTGCCCGAGGCGAGGTCCGAGTCCGTGAGCGGGGAGTCGGGCGGCGGAGGGAACGTGGTCGCGAGCGAGACCGCGCTCCACGGGGTGCGGGGATCGTCGCCCAGGGGCGCGCAGGGCGCGTCCAGGGCGGGCGCCTGATCCACGCGGGCCGAAGCCAGGGCCGAGCGCGCGTCGAGCACGTCCAGCTCCGCGCGCTTCAGGTCGAGCGCGAGGGCCTCGTCCGCCTCCAGGCGGGCCGCCACGTCGTCGCGGTGCGCCTCGCGCGTGGCGAGCTCGGCCTCGCGGAGCGAGACCGCCTCGCGCGCAAAGAGCAGGGTCACGTACGCCTGCGCGGTCGCGACCAGGATCGACTCCTTGCCCGACTCGAGCAGGAGGCCGGTCGCCTTCTTGGTCTTCCCGGCGGCAGCGAGCGCCGGGAAGAGCGAGGGGTCGAGCAGGCCCATGGAGATCTGGCCGCCGTATCCCCAGGCGGTCGCGGGCTGGATCACGCCGATCTCGGTGCTCACCTCCTTCTCGAACCCGTAGTGGCCAGAGGCCTGGATCCAGGGCAGGAGGCCGGAGAGCACCTGGACGCGCACGGCGCTCGCCTGCTTCACGTGCTCGGCGAGGATGCCGATGTCCTCGTTGTGGTCGAGGGCGCGCTGCATGGCCTCGACGATGGAGATGTCCCCGCCCTTCGGCTCGCCGGCAGCAGGCTCGTCAGCCGCGCCCGCCGCGTATGCGGCAGCGGACGCGAGCACGACCGCGAGGAACGATGCGAAGAGAGGGGATCGGCTCATCGACCTGCCCTCCCGATCCTGTCGAGGTTGGCGTGCACGCGATCGAGCGCCGAGACCAGCGTCTCCCTCTCGACGGGCGTGAACCCCTGGAACATGCTCTCGCCGATGCCGGCCCAGACCTCGCTGATGCGCTTCTGGAAGCGGCGGCCGCGCGGCGTGAGCCTGATCGTCATCCTGCGGCGATCCGCGGTGTCTGCCTGGCGGCGGACGTGCCCGCTCCGCTCCAGCCTGTCCAGGATCCGGGTCATCACGGGCGGGGAGACCGAGAGCTCCTCCGCGAGATCCCCGACGGTCGCCCCGTCGTGCACGAACACGGCCCGGAGGGCCACGAACTGCGTGGGCGTGAGCGCGAGCCGGGCCATGCGCCTGGACGCTATGGAGCGCGACCTGAACACGATGTCGCGGAAGAGGATCCTGAGCCTCTCCACGTCGGCCCTGCTGCCGCGCGGGGCCGGGCGCGGGGCCGGGCGCGGGCCTGATTGCCGGTTTCCGTTGTTCATGCTTGTCATGGTCAATATTTGCCGAGGGCAATCAATACGGCCGAAGGGGCGCTGGTGTCAAGGTCCGCGGCCTAGCTGGGATCCGAGGCCAGCTCGCGCGCTGCGATCGCATGGAACGA
>CAZGVR010000030.1:7197-8762 GCA_964528945.1 uncultured Myxococcales bacterium | reverse complement strand
CGTCGTATTTCTTCAGGAAGCTGCGCGTCCACTCCAGATCGAGCGACGTGTAGACGTGGACCAGCACGTTCCTGAGCCCGGCCCATCGGCCGAGAGCGGAGGCGAGATCCTGCTCGATGACGCCAGCCCGGGCCAGCATGTCGAACGCCTCGCGATAGCTCGCGGGCATGCCAAGGCCCCGCCTCGAGACGAGGACGAGGGCGAGATCGATCGTGGCCTGCGCGGCGACCTCAAGGGCTCCCCTCACCTTCAGCCAGGTCTCGAGATCCGTCTCCATCTGGCGGACGGTCACGGATGCCGCGTACCTGTCGATGAGCGTCAGGACCTCCAGGAGGAGGTTGAGGTGCCTCTCACCCATGCGACCACCTCTCGAGCGCATCGCGGCGCATCCGCTCCCACACGGGCTTGAAATCGAGCCACAAGGACATGGCGAGGGCCTCGAACTCGATGCGGGCCCGAGTGTCGGCCTCGTGGATGCGGCGGCCGGACGAGAGCACCTCGTTGAGGAGGACGGGGCTGCTGCCGTTCAGCACGCGGACGTCGAACACGGAGGCGTCGATCCCGGTAGCGGCCTCCAGCTCGTTCGCGATCAGGCGCAGGTCGTCGGGATCGGAAGGCAGCGGATCCGCGACCAGCCCGATGTCGATGTCCCGCCCCCTCCCGCCGGGGCGCGCGACCGATCCGTACAGGTAGGCGGCCTTCACCCACGTGCGCGTGGACAGGGAGCGGCGCACTGCCTCCTCGACGCGGACGGCCGCGGCCTCGTCGAGGATCACCCAGCGGATCCGGTCCTCCGCGTCTTGCCCCTCTGCCATGCGGATCAGACTAGTCCCTGCCCGGCCGGAAGGTCAACCGAGGGAGGGGTCACACGAGGTAGCGGGGGCTGGGCGATTGCCGGGCTTCTCGCGCAGGCGTAGACTTGGCATGCGTCCCCGACGCGGTCGTGGTCGGGGGATGAAAGGGGAACGAGATGAGGGTAATGCATTCGGCATGGGTGCGCCTTTCGATGGCGGCCGCCATGGTGGCGGCGAGCTACGGGTGCGGCTGCGGGAGGGTGGACGCGGGCGCAGACGTCCAGGTCGAGACCCTGCCCGACGTTGACGCGGTCGAGGATGGGGACGCGGACGGCCTCTCGGACATGGACGGCGACCTGCCCTGGCCCGACGGGGCGGACGGGGATGCGCCAGCCGACGAGGGGGACGGGGCGCCGGGCGACGCGTTCGAGGACTACGAGACCGATGGTGCGCCGCCGGACGACGACCCGTGGCACGGGACGCCGACCCTTTCAATGCAACGACTGACGTTCGGCACATCTTCTACGAGTTCCGGTGATTCGGGCGATCCGGATCACCCGGTGCTGGTGGAGGTCGACGATCCTTCATGGCCGCCAGGGCCGCAGGTCTGGGTGGGAGGACGGATCGTGAACTCGACTACGTGCGGACCCGAGGCGCTCGCCTTCGTGAAGCTGAATCCACTCACGGGGATTCCGGCCAGCCCAAGGTTCGATGCCTACTGCAACGACGAGGTCGATGCGATCCATCCGGCAGCGCCGGTGCCGGGAGGCT
>CAZGVR010000030.1:4185-7187 GCA_964528945.1 uncultured Myxococcales bacterium | reverse complement strand
GGCGTTGAAATCGATGCGGCAGGATTGCCGGCTGCGACGCTCGGGGACCTGGCCTCTCCGGCGGATCCCGTGACAGAGCCGGACGCGGCCCAGGGCGACGGCGGGCCGCTGGTCGTGTGGCGATACGACGAGGGCGGGGGAGGGAGCCGCATCCGCTTCGGCAGGCACGACGAGGGAGGGCACGCGGTCGCGACCGGGATCGTGGCAGGCGACGGGGCGCTGGACCTGGGCCAGCCGGATCTCGCGTGGAACGGCGCAGGGTACGGGCTCGCGTACTTCGCGCACATGTCCACGGACAAGGACAGGATGGAGTTCGTGGAAGCTGGCGCGGACGGGGCGCCGGACGCTGCCACGTACAGGACGTTCACCGTGACCCTGCCGGGCGGGGAGGTGGTGGGCAGGCCAGCGGTCGCGTGGAGCGGCACTGGGTACGCAATCGCGTGGGAGGAGGCAGGGAGCACGGCAGCGCGGCTGCACCTCACGCTCGTTCCTGCCGGGACCGGGGCGGCGAGGGACACCATGATCGAGGACGACCTGGCCGCCCACATCGGGGACTGGACGGCCGCGCAGGAAGGTATGCTCGACATCGGATGGAACGGCCGCTGGGGCCTTGTGTGCGTGAACGAGAACCTGTTGACCGGAGGGCACGTGTGGTTCGTGGAATTGCACGCGGACGGGACCCTTGCAGACGAGCCGATCATGGTGAACCCGAGCGCGACGAATTCGAGCTACCCGACGCTACTGTGGTACGAGACAGACTCCAGGCAGTCATGGGTCTTCGCGTGGGTCCAGTTCTGGTCCGTGAGCCACATCCTGTACACGAACGCGCTGGGCGTCGACTTCTAGCGGCTGGCGGAGGCCGGCTGGCGGCCACACGTCCGTTTCGACGTCACCACACCACGGCCAGCCCGCCCGGAGCGGGCAGCACGCTCACGATGGGCGCGCCGTGGGCCGCGGCGGCCGACGCGTCGTCTGTGCCGTCCGTGACATCGGGCCGCTTGGCGTGCCCAACGGCCGCGAGGACCAGCCCCACGGCCACGAGCGCACCACCGACTGCCGACAGGGCGACAGAGACACCGCGGAGCCAGCGATCGTCCCGGCTCTCGAAGCAGTCGCCGAAGTCGGGCCACGCGCGGCACTCGTAGTCCCCGCTTATCCGCACGGGGAGGTAGAGCTCCAGGCCGGAAGAGACCATTGCCGTCCCGACGATCGCGAGGATCGCTCCGCTGGCCCTGTACTCCACTCCGGTCGCCCGGGGCCCGAGCCAGAGCGACGGATCGACCAATCCTACGCCCTTCGTGCCAGAGGCCAATTCCTCGAGCGCTCCCCCGCGGATCACGAGCGCGATCCCGGCGGACAGCATGTGCACGCCCCAGGGCACGAGCAGGAACCCGGCAGTGAAGGAGATGATGCAGCCTTCCCGCCGCCACACGCCGACGAAGCCGGGTTTCGGCCTCAGCATGTACTCGCCCACCATGAGCATGGTACCGGCGTAGGCAGCGATGCCGCCGAGCACGGAGAGCGCGAGGCCGCGCTTCCGGATCGCGCTCGCGGCCCCTTCCACGTAGGCAGGGTCCTTGACCGGCCAATGCAGCTTGTTGCCGCTCGCGATCGCGACCTTGCCGGGCCCGCCGGCCGCCACGCCCGCTGGAGGATCCCAGCCGGCCTGCCCGCCTGCCGCGTGGGCCGCGAGCGGCAGGGTAAGCGCCGCGACGAGCGAGCCGACGCCGACACCGACACCGACACCGACGAGCCGCAACCTCACGGCGATTCCCCTGCTTCGTCGCAC
Organism: uncultured Myxococcales bacterium; assembly: GCA_964528945.1. Classification (GTDB taxonomy): domain Bacteria; phylum Myxococcota_A; class Polyangia; order DRWM01; family DRWM01; genus CAZGVR01. The sequence continues at coordinate 5,398 of CAZGVR010000030.1, read as the reverse complement.
CAATCCCCATCTTCCCGGTCCGCGTCGCAGATCAACTCCCATCCCGCGTCCACGGCGTCGCAGGTCTCCTCCCACGCATCGCATGCTTCCGCACCCGGATCGGCCGGGGCGTCGAACTCCTCCGCGTCGGGGTCGTCCGGGTCGTGGAGATCGTCGACCTCCCCGGCAAGGTCGCCAGGCAGCTCCCACTCGCCGTGATCCCAGCCAGTGTCCTCGTCGGGCGCGCACGAGCATGGCCCCCACTCGTGGTTGTCCTGGCAGGTCTCGATCGCGATTGTGCACGTGCCGCAGGCCGGGTCGTCGCAGGGCCGCGCGACGCCCGGCTCGCAGTCGTCCCACACCGAGCACGAGGAGCACCCGGTAGCAGGCAACGCCAGGCAGGCCGCGACCGCCTGGATCATCGTTCGCAACGGCATTCCCGCCCCTGCCTGCACGAAACAATGTCTACTACCGTTTCCGGAGGCCGCAACCTCGCGATCATCGTCGAGAGATCCAGACCCCGTCGGAGAGGGTCACCAATCGGGCACCCTGGACGGGACGTGGCTCCACTGGCTCCTCATTCCGATTCCCAGCTGCGCGCTGGTATTGCCCCCCCAGCACATCATGGCTCCGTCGCCCAGGAGAGCGCATGTGTGACTTCCGCCCGCAGCCAGGGCCGTGACTCCTGAAAGCCCCCTGACCGGCACGGGCACGCTCCGGTTGATGACCGTCCCGTCGCCGAGCTGTCCGAGATTGTTCCACCCCCAGCACCAGACATCTCCGCCCGAGACGAGTGCGCACGTGTGTCCTCCGTAGCCCCCGTCCGATTCGCCGGATCCGCCGGCAACGACCGCGTCCGCTCCGGGGATCCCCTCGACGAGCACCGGAACGCTGCTGCTGAACACGGTCCCATCCCCGAGCTGTCCTCCGAAATTGTCTCCCCAGCACCACACCGTGCCATCCAGCAGCACGGCGCAGGAGTACTCTCCACCTGCCGATACGCCTGCCAGTCCCTCCAGATCGGCAAGGGCGACAGGCTCGTCGCTGCACAGCGTGGCTCCGTTCCCCAGCTGCCCGGACTCGTTCCTGCCCCAGCATCGGGCAGTGCCGTCGGAAAGCAGGGCGCAGGCATGCTCCCCGCCGGCCGAGACATCCACCACCCCCGTCAGCCCCGGAACGGCGACCGGGATATTGCTCTCTCCGGGAGAGCCCGATCCTACGGCGCAGTAGACTT
>CAZGVR010000030.1:3031-4175 GCA_964528945.1 uncultured Myxococcales bacterium | reverse complement strand
AGCACCACCCTGATCCATCGCCAACCGCCGCGCACGTGAACCCCTGCAGGGAGCAGTAGTAATAGCAATACCCTCCGCCTGTGGAGATCGAGACCGTGCTCGACAGGCCGGCCACCGGGGCCGGAAGAGCTCTGTCCTCGAACGTGCCGTCGCCCAGAGATCCGTAATGGTTTTGTCCCCAGCACACGGCCGTCCCGTCGGCAAGAGTAGCGCACGAGTGCGTTCCACCCGTCGATATCTTCACTGCCGCTGCCGAGTCGGGCAACCGGACCTCTGCCGGAACCATCCTGTCCGTCCAGGTCCCGTCCCCGATCTGGCCGAAGTGGTTGTCGCCCCAGCACCATGCACTCCCGTCCGGACGTATCGCGCACGAATTCCTCTCGGATGCGGCCATCGCCGTGACCAGGCCCAGTCCAGCAACCCTGGAGGGGGCGTTGGGCACCTTGGATCCCCAGCACCAGGCAGATCCGTCAGACCCGGTGGCGCACGTGCGGTGCCTGCCCGCGGACACGGAGGAGGCATCGTCGATGCCCACGACGACCTGCGGAATACTCGTGTAATAGTCCTCGATTCCGGCACCGATCTCGCCAGAATCGTTGGCACCCAGACATCGCAAGGTGCCGTCCGACATCTTGGCGCACGTGACCATCCACCCTGCCGACACGGTCGCGACCCCTGAAAGACCTGTCACATGGACCGGCCGGAGCGCCGTCTCCCAGTATCCGACCCCTTGGCCCATCTCTCCTGCGGCATTGTAGCCCCAGCACCAAACCGATCCATCGGAGAGCGAGGCACATGTGTGGCCTTCACCGACAGAGACATGCGAGACGCCGGAGATGTCGGCCACTTCCACAGGCACATTGCTGCCATCGCCAGATCCGTCACCGAGGTCGCGATATCCCCAGCACCGGGCGCTTCCATCCGCGATCACTGCGCAGGTGCCGTAGGACCCGGCCGAGATGGACAGGGCGCCGGACAGGCCCGAAACCATCACCGGGACGTCGCTGTCGGTCCTCGTCCCGTCGCCGAGCTGGCCGAACACGTTCGAGCCCCAGCACCGGGCGGTCCCGTCCTCCAGGACAGCACAGGCGTGACCCACCCCGGCATCGATTGCGACTGCATCGTCGATGCCCAGGACGGGCAC
>CAZGVR010000030.1:0-3021 GCA_964528945.1 uncultured Myxococcales bacterium | reverse complement strand
TGCAGGCAGTCGTTCCATCTCCGAGCGCTCCGCCTCCCCAGCAGCGCACGGTTCCATCCCTGAGGAGCGCGCAGCCATACGAGTCACCAACGGAAATCGACGTCGCGGCCGCAAGCCCTACGACCTTGACAGGGTATCCATTGCTCTCATTCGTGCCATCGCCCAGCTCACCGCAGGTATTCAGGCTTCCCCAGCACCGCACCGTGCCGTCGGAGAGCAGCACACAATTGAGATTCCCCTCCGTGGAGATCTGGATCGCTCCGCAATCCTCGGGGCAAGCCACGCGACCTTCCCCGGGGTCGCAGGATCCATCGCCGCAGCTGGGTGGGACGACGACCTCTTCCTCGTCGGGGTCGACAGCCGCATCTTCTCCTGTCCAGTCTCCGCTCGTCTCCTCCGGGGAATCGACCTCTGTCGTGTCAGCGGCATCACTCGGGCCCGGCGGCCCACCGCAGGATGGGCATCCGAGCGACAGCAGCAGGATCAGCCGGGGGGTTCCCATGCGGCCTGGCCTCATTCGCTTCCCGCCATCTGGCAGGAATAATACTCCAGAATGAACTGGTCGCACATGGCTCGTGGCTGTCGGATCCTGCTGGCAGCCGCGATCATGGTCTGCCGCAACCCCGAGGCGTTTCCCCTCGGTGACGCGGGCCGGGGCGGGCTCGATCGCGGCTTCTCCGGACCGGCATCACCTCGCGACGAAGCGCTGGAACCACGCCCCCTCCCTTTGTACCGGCGTATCATCTGCCCCCGCATGCTCACATCATACCCCGCCTACCCTCGGGTTGCACGGGCAACCAGGAGGCCTGTGCTACGACCTGTGCGGCGACACTGGCCGCTGTCCTTCGGGGTCCCGGTGAATCGAGGGATGGTGGTACAGCGGCCATACGGTGCTTGCGTACGCCGTTGGCCCTGGGGGGGGCATGGGGGTGTTCCCAGGCACCATACTCATGAGGATGAGTATGAATTACTTATAGATATGAGTATGCCAATGCGTCATACGCGGCAAACCCGGGCCAACGCCATGCCCATTGCCCGTGACGCCGACCTGCACGGCGGCGGCGGCCGCCGAGGCATCGTCCTGCCTGTTCGACTGAAGCCCCATCTCGACCAGGGGCGAAATCAGAAGAATGCGACGTACGCGAGCAGCCCGGCAGCGGCTCCGAGGAGTGATAGGAAGGAGCCGGCCAAGAGCATCGGTTGCAGCAGGTTGGCGACAGGCAGGACCGGACGCCGTCCAGCTTCGGAAGGCAGCGCCGGAAACCTCGCGTGCGGCTCCCGCTGGTACCAGTAGGCGACCGACGAGTGGTCGGTCGGCATGCCGTTGTCGATTCCGTGGTCGAACGCGACGCTGATGGACTTCGCGAAGGGGATCGGATCGTTCACGAAGAAGCGATAGGCCGAGACCCGCCCAAGGAGGAATGAGCAGGTCGTCGCACCGTGTGTCGGCGTCCTGAACTCGCGTCCCATGAAGTACCAGCCGCCGCCGAAGAAGTCCTCCGTCCCGGTGCCGACCATGGCACTTGCATCGTCCCCATCCACGACCAGGCGCTCGGGACCTTCCAGCATTCCGAGGCCGAGGCCTCGAGGGAAGAGGATCCGGCCGAGCGGTGGCTTCAGCCACCACGAGCGGTTCTGCATGTCCATCTTGAGCCCCACGACCCTGCCGCTGCCGGAGGCTTCGAGGGCCACGTACGGCTTGCCATTCGTCGTCGGGTTCTGACGCCGCCACTGGGCGTGAAACGTCTCCGGCTCCTCTCCGGGAGTGGAGGAAGGATCCTCCTCGTAGAAGGCGACCTGGAAGACGAGAAGCCGGAGTCTCCTGCAGGACTGGTTCTCGATCGTCACGATCGCCCGATTCCTGAAGGGCATCTCGAACTGGCATACGTACCCGCCGCCCGACACCTGGAGCCTGTCCGAGACGAAGGGCTTCGGATGTGCGAATCCCACGCCGAAGAAGTCGCCGAGCGGGCACTCGACGCTGGGATCCTCCTCGTCGTCCCAATGGATGCGCAGCACCGCGCTCCTCAGGACCGGTCCCCTTCCGAACACGGGAAGAGCAACCCAGAACCGGGCAATCCGGCCGGGACCGTGGATATCGCAGAGGGTGAGCGTCTCACCAGGCGCGATGTCGAACCTGGTATCGTCAGGGATGACGACGTCCTTCTTCGCGATGCCCTGCCTGGAGAGGCACGTGATCAACCTGAGCTTGCCGGCGGGACGCTGGGTCATCGCACCCATCCTATCACCCGACCGGTCCCTCGCCGGGAGAGCGAACGGCTCCGGCGCCTGCCGCGCGGTAGCCGTGTTCCCACACGGATCGGGTCGTCAGCCGCACGGGATCTCCCGCTCGAAGGGATCCAGGCACCTGACGATCTCGAACACGCCGTCGCGGTCCGCGTCCATCTCGACCCGGACCCTGGTGCCGTGCTCGTAGAAGCACTTCTTGTCGACCACGCCACCACTCACGGTCGAGAAGCTCTGCTCCACGACGAGCCCTGCCTCGATCCTGGCCCACTCGTCCACCTTGCCGTCGCGATCCAGGTCGTATTCGGCTGCGGTCGCCTCACCGCCGGACAGGTGCTCCCATCTGTCCACGACTCCGTCGTGGTCCGTGTCGCGCTCCACCAGGCTCGTGGAGTCCTCTGGATGGAAGGCCGTCCACACGTCCCATTTCCCGTCGTGGTCGGAGTCGCAGGCGCTCCTGAGGAAGACGCTCCCCTGGTAGTACTCCTCGCAGTCGGCCTTGCCGTCGAAGTCGAGATCCCTACGGACCTTCGTCTCCTCTCCGCCGCGCCCGACCTGGACCCAGTAGTCCGCCTTCCCGTCGTAGTTCGAGTCCTTCTCCGTGGCGTGCTCGACCCCCGGTGGATCGTAGTGCCACCAATTGTCGTACTTCCCGTCTAAGTTGAGGTCGCTCCCGGCTTCCAGGTTGCGCCCCTCCTGGTAGGTTTCCCAGTAGTCGGGGCGGCCGTCGCGATTCCTGTCGCTGCGCTTCTCGACCAGGACGCCGTCCTCGAC
>CAZGVR010000029.1:9180-14685 GCA_964528945.1 uncultured Myxococcales bacterium | reverse complement strand
CGAGGCCGGGACCGATCTCCCGGCCACGCGGGTCCTCGAGGGATGCCTCCTCACGCCGCACACGGGCTGCGCATCGATCCGCGTCCCGATGTACGGCGGTGACGGAGGAGCGGCCTCGGGACGCCGCCTCCTGGCCACGCTCACCCTGAAGGCAGGGTCCGGGATCCCGGGCGGACAGCCGGTGGGGCTCGCGGTCACGGCCGACACCAACAAGATCATACAGGTGCGAGCCTTCCTCGAGGGGCGGCCCGAGGACGGCTCCCTCGAGGTGATCGGCCTCTAGCGGCGAACCTGCAGCGGCGGCTACCCCGTGACCTCCTGGGGCACGCGGCTCACGAGCAACCGGTGGATCCTGGTGCGCTCCTGGACCTGCTCGGTGTGCAGCATCCTCAGGCCGCGCGCCGTGCCCTCGAACTTGGCCAGGGCCTCGTCGCTGTTACGCTGCAGCTGCTCGATCTGGAACTGCAGGTCCTTGAGCTCCCCCTTCCTCTCGGCCAGGCGTTCGTCCTGTGCCCGCTCGGCCGCCACGGCCTCGCGCCAGGCGGACACGAGGCGGCCGGCCTCCTCGTAGGACTCGGCCAGGATCTCGGGCACGCTCGTCGGGCCGAGGGTGTCCATGTCCGTGCCGCCCTCCATCTCGAAGATGCGGGTCCGGATCTCGCGGAAGCGCCCCTCCTCGCCCACGCGCCTCCCGCGCGCCTGGTCCAGCTGGGACTCGTACGAGGCGATGTCCCTGTTGATCCGGTTGAACTCCTCCTCGAGGGTCTTCCTCGCCCGACCGAACCGATCGCGCGCCGCCTGGATCTTGTGCTCGAGGTCGTCGAGCTTCCTCTCGGTCTCGCCTATGGACCCCTCGAGCCGCTCCAGCCTGGAGAAGGTCTCCCCGAGATCCTCCTCTCCCGGGCTGCCCGGCGGCGCGGTGGACCCGGCGCGCTCGACGTACGACCTCAGCACGTCGAGTCCCACGGCCGGGGGTGGCGGCGCAGGCGCAGGGGCGAGCGCGGCATCGGCTGCCGGCGCCGGCTTCGAGGCGCCGCGCCCGCGTCCCCGCTTGACGCCGTCCATGTCCTGCGCCACGCCCTCGAGGGCGTCGTGCAGCTCGTATGCGCTCGCGAAGCGATCCTCGGGACGCTTCGCGAGGCACCTCATGATGACCTTCGCGAGCTTCTCGGGCAGGCCGTCGATCCTGGACGAGAGAGGGGGCGGCTCGTCGCGCACGTGCATCATGATGATGGACGAGTAGTCCCTGGCGTCGAAGGGCGGCTTGCCGCACAGCATCTCGTACGCGACCGCGCCCAGGGAGTAGATGTCCGAGGCGGGCGTGACGTCCTTGCCCATGGCGTACTCGGGCGCCATGTAGTGGGGGGTGCCCAGCACCGTTCCTGGCACGGACAGCCGGGTCTCGTCCTTCATGAAGGCGATCCCGAAGTCGAGCACCCTGACCATCCACGATCCCCCGCCCTCGTTCGCCAGGAAGATGTTGGACGGGGTCAGGTCGCGGTGGATGATCCCGAGGTCGTGGGCGCGGCCGACCCCCTTGCACGCCTGGCTCACGATCTCGATGGTCTCGTACGGGCCGAACTTCCCCTTGGTCTCCAGGTGGTCCCAGACCGACTCGCCCGTGAGGAAGTCCATGATCAGGTAGAGAAGGCCCTCCTCGGTCTCCCCGAGGTCGATCACGTCCAGCACGTTCGGGTGCTGGATCCGGTTCACGACCCGGGCCTCGCGGTAGAAGCGCTTCTTGATGTTCACGATGCCGGACGACTTGGGCGACAGTATCTTGATCGCGACCTGCCGCTCGATGACCGAGTGCTGGCCGCGGTACACGGCTGCCATGCCGCCCCTGCCCACGAGGTCCATGACCACGTACCTGCCGTCCAGGACCCGTCCAACGAACGGATCCTTGTCCCCGCCGTCAGTCAGCGTGGTGAGCCGGCGCTGGTACTGCCCCGTGTTCATGTTCCTCCCAGGAACGGCCATGATAGCGGGAGGCCGGGAGACAGGCAACACCCGCTGGCGGACGAGCCCGTAGGACCCCCGAGCCGGCCTGGGGCATTGCCGCCCGGGCGGTCAAGCTGTAATCTCGGGATGAATTGGATTTTCCCTGCCCACAGTGCGAGTTCGCCTGCCCGGAGGAGGCGAACGCGTGCCCGTCCTGCGGCAGCATGCTGACCGCTGCCGCGCGGCTGGTGGGCCAGCTCGTGGGCGGCAAGTACCAGCTCGCGAGGCTGCTGGGCGAGGGAGGCATGGGCGCCGTGTACGAGGCGCGCCACACCGAGGTCCACAGGAACGTCGCGCTCAAGCTGCTCCACGCCGAGTTCGCGCACAGCCAGGAGATGCTCATGCGCTTCCAGCGGGAGGCGCGTGCGACCGGCGAGATCGGGCACGACAACATCATCCAGATCTTCGACTTCGGCCTGGACGAGAGGACGGGCGCCGCGTTCCTGGTGATGGAGAAGCTCAAGGGCAGGCACATCGCCGACGCCATCCGCGCCAAGGGCCGCTTCCAGGTCGAGGAGACCGTGGACGTGATGCTCCAGGTCCTGTCCGCCCTGAACGCGAGCCACGAGCTCGGCATCGTGCACAGGGATCTCAAGCCCGAGAACATATTCCTGACCGAGGTCGCGGGCCGGCAGGACTGGGTCAAGATCCTGGACTTCGGCATTGCCAAGTTCAGGAACCCGGGCGACGGCCACAAGCTCACGCAGACCGGCCAGATGATGGGCACGCCATGCTACATGGCGCCCGAGCAGATGAAGGGCGACCCGGACCTCGATCACAGGGTCGACGTGTACTCGTGCGGGGTGATCCTGTACGAGATGCTCACTGGCAAGCTCCCGTTCGACGCGCCCAACATGCCTGCGCTCGTCTTCGCCATCCTGAACGACCAGCCGCCGCACCCCTCGGACAGGAACCCGGAGATCCCCAGGCCGCTCGGCGACGTGGTCATGAAGGCCATGTCGCGCGACCCGGCAGAGCGCTTCCAGACCTCCTCGGATCTCGCGTCCGCCGTCGCGCCCTTCGGCCGGCAGGGATTCGCTGTGACCCAGGAGATGGAGCGCGGGGCCGCCATGGCGCGCACCGCTCTCAGGAAGCTCGGGACCGGCTGGAACATGACGCCGCCGCCGATCACGCAGACCGGGAACGGCCCCACGGCCATGGAGTGGACCGACTCCGGCACCCCGTCGATCGTGCCGGGCAGGTCGCGGGGGCCCGGGCTCTGGATCGGCCTAGCGATCCTTCTGGTGGTCATGTCCGGCCTGGGCCTGGGCTGGTGGCTCGGGATCGGGCCATGGCTCGAGTCGAGGAACGCGGGCAGCGCCGCGACGCCGGCCGGTGCGCTCGCGGGCGCCGGCGGCGAGGCCCAGGCAGGCGCGCCGGCCGTTCCGCTCGCCAAGGCGCCGCCAGGCGCCGAGACCCTGTCCTTCGTGGTCGAGGCCCTGCCCGTGAACGCGACCATCTACCTGGACGGCGCGGCCCTTCCCTCGAACCCGTACAGGGGCGACTTCGTGAAGTCGGGCGACTCCCACCTCCTCGAGGTCAAGCTCGATGGGTACGACTCCCACGTCGAGTGGGTGAAGTTCGAGTCGGACATAGCGAGGAAGATAGGGCTGGACCCGGCCGGCAAGAAGAAGAAGCCAAGGGACGGCCAGCCGCTGGTCGCCCCGCTGCCGGGCGGGGAGCCTTCGCCTGCCGGCGCGCCGCCGGTCAAGCCGCCCGTGTTCGAGATCTCCAAGACCCCTCCGCCCGAGGAGGCTCCGCCGCCCGTGGAGGAGCAGCCCGCCGTCAAGGAGAAGAAGGGCATAATCGAGGAGAGCCCGTACTAGAGCCTGTCAGTCGGCCGCCTTCACCTGGCGGATGTAGAGGTTGCCGCCGCCGCTCCACACGACCGCGAAGTGATCATCCTCGATGGCCACGATCGTGGGGTTCTGGCCTTCCGCCGCAGTACCGCTGCCGTTCTCGCTCAGGTCGAGCCTGTCGCTCGCGAACGTGCCGGATCCAACGCTCAGGTCCGCGATCCTGCGGAAGTAGATGCGGCTCCCTGTCTCGCGGTCGCTCCACGCTATGCCTATGGCGTTGCCGGTCCATGCCGCTGTCACGTCGGCCGACAGCTTGTTCGTGGAATTGGAAACCTGGAGCGGCGGCCCGAAGATCGCGGCCGAGCACGTCGAGTCGATCTCCTCGAGGTCCACTGACATGGCAAAGACCTCTGTCGCGGTCTGGCCCGAGGGCACGGCAGCGAACACGAGGTAGGCCTTGGGATTCGCGGGCGTGCTGTCGCTCCGCACGAGCACCGGGTCACGGTGGCCGGTCATGCCGGTCGTGGGCACGGTGCAGGACGCGGCCGAGGCGAACGAGTCGGTCCTCATGCCGTACCAGATCCTGACTGCCGAGGGCGGCTCGACCCACGCGATCGCGTACCCGGTGTACGCGTCTATGAGCCCCGGCCTCCCGGTCTCGCCTATGGGGGCGGTGTTGCTGACGTTGATGAGGCCGCCGGTCCCGTACGATTCCTGGAGGTCGCCCGACGAGTTGAAGAGCGAGAAGTACACGTCCACGGTGCCTGACGTGTCCTCGCCGATCCATGCCATGCCGAAGAAGCTGGATCCCGATCGCGTGGCCACCACGGGCTCGCCGGGGTTGTCCGGGAACGAGGCGTCCGATTCCCACGTGGGCCCTGTCGCAAAGCCCGATCCGATGCCGGCGATCGTGAACACGTTGAGATCCAGGGACCCGCCGCCCAGGTGATCGATCCAGCCCACCGCGTTCGTGTCGCCCGAGAGCGCGATGTAGGGGTCGGTCATGTTGAAGGTCGGCAGCGGAACCGTTGACGAGTAGATCAGGTACTGGTTGTCCGAGTTGGGCGTGGAAGGCAGCACGATCTCGCCGACCCTGACGAGCTTCGCGCTCACGCCCTCGTCCGACTCCCATGCCAGGTGGATGTTGGGGTTCCTGTACACGGCGACCGGATCCGAGTACGTGCACGGCGAGCCGCACGCCGAGGCCTTGGACAGGGTCTGCGGCGTTAGCGCGGCAACGATCACGCCCTCGTCGATCACGCCGTCGCAGTCGTCGTCCTCGAGGTTCGGGGTCTCGTTCGCGCCCGGGTAGATGGAGGGCGCCGAGTCGTTGCAGTCGGGCCGAGGCGCGCCCGGGCAGACCCACCAGCCGTCGCTGTCAGCGTTCGTGCCCACCGAGATGCACTGGAACGACGGGGTGTCGCCCGTGTCGTCGCACTCGTTGCAGAACCACTGGTCCCCGCACTCTGCCGGGTTCGACGGGTTGCACTGGCACTGGTCGTCGCTGGTGCAGTTCGCGAACCCGTCGGCGGGCATGACCATCTTCTTGTCGAAGTCCACCACGAAGAAGCAGTGCGACGCGAGGAACGCGAGCACGAACGTCGCGGATATGGTCGCGAGAGCGATGGCCTGGTTCCTTGTCTCTTTCCTCATCGCCGCCTCCTCAGAAGTTCCCGCCGAGCGCAACGCCGGCGTAGTCCGGCGC
>CAZGVR010000029.1:0-9170 GCA_964528945.1 uncultured Myxococcales bacterium | reverse complement strand
GATGGCCGCTATGCCCGAGGCCGCTGTCACGCCCCAGAGCACGTCGGTCGTGAGCTGCAGCGTCTTGCCGGAATCCGCGATGCTCTTCTTCTTCTTCGTGCAGTCGGCGAGGGTCCCGCAGGGCTCCACTCCCGCGGTCACGTCCTTGAGGAACGCGTCGTACTCGTCCTGCTTCTGCAGCGTGAGCACGCCCGTGACCGTCGCGCCGATCGCGCCTGCCACCGCGAGGCCCGCGGTCGTCCAGAACGCGGCCGGGTGAACGCCCGCGCCCTCCTGTATGAGCTTGATTGTCGCCTTCGTGGGCTTGCCCGAGGTGAGCTGTATGTCGCCCTCGAACGTGATGTACCCGTCCGCCTTGATCGTCACGTGGTTGGGCCCCGGCGGGAGATCGAGCGGCTTGAGCGGGATGGCCCCGACCTTCACGCCCTCGATGAACACCTCGGCGCCGTCCACGTTGGCCTCGACGATCAATCGCGCGGGCGCCCCCTCGATCACTGGCTTCAGCGTGATGACCCGGTCGTCAGCGTCCTCGATCAGCACGTCCTGGGTCACCTTCTTGTAGCCCGGGGCCTTGATGTCCACGGTGTGCGTGCCTGCCTTGAGCTTGCCCTTCCAGGGCGCCTTGCCCATCTCCTTGCCGTCCACGAACACCACGCTCTTGGGCGCCTCGCTCTGGATCTCGATCTGGCCCCACTTCTCGATCCAGATCATCTCGAACTCGACCTTCATCTGCTTGCCGGCCGCGACCACGATCTCCTTGCTCACGGGCTGGTACCCGTCCGCCGTGGCGCTCACCGTGATCGGGCCCGGCTCGACCGCGAACTTGGCAGGCAGCGGGGTCAGCCCCGCGACCTTGTCGCCGACCTGTATGGTGACGCCCTTCACGTCGCCGGTCGTGATGTCCAGGTAGGCGATGATCTTCTCGAGCGCGGCCATCTCGGTCTTGACCTCCTCGAGCCGCTTCGCAGGGATCTTGTCGCCTCCCTCCGCGAGGTACTGGTCGAAGTACTTCTTGGCCTCGATGTGCTTGTTGAGCCGCGCGTAGCACCTGGCGATGTTGTAGAGGACCATGAAGTGCGGCGCCACCTCGTACGCCCAGTGGAACTCGGCGAGCGCCGCGCCGTACTCGCCGTCGTTGAAGAACTCGACGCCCTTGGCAAAGTGCTCCTGCGCCTCCTTCTTGGAGGCGTCGTCCTCAGCCGCGGCCGGAGCGGCGGGAAGCGCGATGGCGGAGGCCAGTAAAGCTGCAAGCAGTCTTCTCATGGCTCACGAGCTCCGTATGGTTGGATTTCGGATCTGATATAATACACTACATGGCGCGTCTCGTGGCAATCGCTTTGTTGATCCTCGCTGCCCCGGCCCTCGGCTCGTGCGCGGGAGAGGGGGGCGGCAGCGACGCCGCCACCGAGCCCGTGTGCATACCCGGAAGGCTGCGGTGCGATCCGGCCGGCACCCAGGTCCTCGAGCGCTGCTCCGAGGACGGCTCGGGCTGGGAGGCGTTCCAGGCCTGCGTGCTCTGCAACGACTCCATGTGCTACGGCACCCTGGACGGATCGTCGGGCTGACGAGGCAGGGAGCGGGCCTGCCGGCAAATGCCGGCAGGCCCGTTGACACGCATCCGCCATGAAAGCTAGTGTGCTCCGAGGGAGGAGAGTCGAGGTCCGAGGTGGAGGACCAGGAGGAGAAGCCGGGGCCGGATCGCATCGAGGGGGAGTCCACGATGGTGACCAGCCTCCAGGAACTCTACCCCAACCTCAAGCCCGAGACCATCCCGAAGCGGGCCTTCCTGATAGTGATCGCCGGGAACTCGGTCGGCGAGATGTACCAGATCAGGAAGGGCGAGATCGCGATCGGCAGGGAAAGGGACTGCGACATCGTGGTCACCGACGTCGGCATCTCCAGGAAGCACGCCCGCATCATCCAGGACAAGTCCGGCGAGCTCCTCATCGAGGATCTGCAGTCCACGAACGGCACCTACCTGAACGGCGAGGTGATCAGGACCCGGCCGCTCAGGGACGGGGACCGCATCCAGCTGGGGCGCACGACCATCCTCAAGTTCTCCCTCTCAGACGACCTCGAGGAGAACTTCCAGCGGCGCATGTTCGACTCCGCGGTGCGCGACGGGCTCACCAAGACCTACAACCGTCAGTACTTCGAGGAGCGGATCGCGAGCGAGTTCAGCTACGCCTACAGGCACTTCATCCCGCTCTCGGTCGTCATGATGGACCTGGATCACTTCAAGAACGTGAACGACACGTACGGCCACCCGGTCGGGGACGTCGTGCTGCGGACCGTGGCGAACGTCGTCACGCGCATAATCCGCACCGAGGACACCCTGTGCAGGTACGGCGGCGAGGAGTTCGTCCTGCTCGCCCGCAACACGGACGCGCCCTCCATCCAGATCCTCGCCGAGAGGATCCGGACCGCAGTGGAGCAGCAGGTCGTGCCGGTCTCCAGCGGCCTCATCAAGGTGACCCTCTCCCTGGGGACCTCGACCCTCGAGAACCGCAACGTGAGCAAGCACCAGGAGCTCGTGGCCGCGGCCGACGAGGCCCTCTACCACGCCAAGCGCATGGGCCGGAACAGGACCGTCCAGGCCCAGATGGGCTGAGATGGGCACCGATCTCGCCGGAAAGATCGACCACACCATCCTGAGGGCCGACGCCACCCAGGCAGACATCGAGAGGCTCTGCGAGGAGGCGGCGACCCACGGGTTCAAGGCCGTGTGCGTGAACCGCGCGTGGATCGAGACCGCCTGGAGGATGCTGCGCGGCTCCAACGTCCTCACCTGCTCCGTGGTCGGGTTCCCCCTGGGTGCGACGTCCACCAGCGTGAAGGTCTTCGAGGCCTCCGAGGCGGTCGGCGCCGGGGCGGCCGAGATCGACATGGTGCTGCCCGTGGGAGCGCTCAAGGCAGGCAGGCTGGACGTGGTGCGGGAGGACGTCGCCGCTGTCGTTCGTGCCTGCAGGGGGTGCACGGTCAAGGTGATCATCGAGGCCTGCATGCTCTCGGATCCGGAGAAGGTGGCGGCCTGCCGCGCGATCGCGGAGGCCGGCGCCCACTTCGTGAAGACCTCGACGGGGTTCGGGTCCGGAGGCGCCACCAGGGAGGACGTGGAGCTCCTGAGGCGCACGGCCGGCTCCTCCCTCAAGGTGAAGGCCTCGGGCGGCATCAAGACCGCGGCCCAGGCCCTCGCCATGATCCGGGCGGGCGCCGACCGGATCGGCACCAGCTCGGGCGTCTCCATCATGGCCGAGCCCGCAACCTGACCCGCGGCCGGACTTGACCGTGGCGGGCGATGCTCTATCCTAGGGGGCTCCGGCGCGTTCCCTTGGTGCCCAGAGGAGGAGTCATGGAATTCCCCGAGGATCTCAGGTACACGAAGTCCCACGAGTGGGTGAGGGTGGAGGGCGGGATCGCCACGTGCGGCATATCCTCCTTCGCCGCGGAGCACATCGGCGACGTGGTCCAGCTGGAGCTGCCGGAGGTCGGCAAGGCCTACAAGCGTGACGAGGCCATAGCGGTCGTCGAGTCCAGCAAGGCGAGCGAGGAGATCTTCAGCCCTGTCTCGGGAACGGTCACGGCCGTGAACAGGGTCCTCGAGAACGCCCCGGAGAAGGTGAACGAGTCCCCGTTCGGCGACGGGTGGATGTTCAAGATCAAGGTCGCCGACGAGTCGGAGCTGGCCGGGCTCCTCGACGCCTCGGCCTACGCCGCCCACGTGGCCGAGGCCGAGGCCTAGCCGGCGGCCGCCCGAAACCACCCCACCACGGAATCGGAAGATGTACACGCCACACACGCCACATGACATTCGGAGGATGCTGGAGCGGATCGGCGTCGGCTCCGTGGAAGAGCTCTACGCGCGCGGGGTCCCGGACGGGATGCTCGCGCGCAGCGGCTTCGATGCCGTGCCCGGCTCCCACGACATCGTGGAGCTCCTCAGGGACATGGGCGACATGGCGGCCCGCAACACCGGGTCGTGCGTGGGGGCGTGCTTCCTTGGCGGCGGGGCCTACAGGCACCTCGTGCACCCCGTGACGGACCAGATCATCCTCCGGTCCGAGTTCCTGACCGCCTACACGCCGTACCAGTCGGAGGCCAGCCAGGGGACCCTCCAGGCGATCTTCGAGTTCCAGTCCATGATCGCGGGCCTGCTCGGCGAGGAGGTCGCCAACGCCTCCATGTACGACGGGGCGAGCGCCGCGGCCGAGGCCGCGCTCATGGCGAGGCGCGTGACCGGCAGGACGCGCATACTCGTGAGCGAGGCGCTCCACCCCGAGTACCGCGAGGTCGTCGCCACCTACCTCTCCGGGCTCGCGCCCGCCGGGGCCAGCGAGATGGTCGAGATCCCGTACCGCAGGGCGACCGGCGACACGGATCCCGAGGCCCTTGCGCGGGCCCTCGGCGACGACGTCGCGGCCGTGGTGGTCGGCTACCCCAACGTCTTCGGCGTTGTCGAGGACGTGCCGGCCCTGGCCCGCGCCGCGCACGATAGCGGTGCGCTCGCCGTCACTGCGACGTGGGAGCCGGTCTCGCTCGGCATCCTCGAGTCGCCCGGCGCGCTCGACGCGGACATCGCGACCGCCGAGGGGCAGGGGCTCGGGCTGCCCGTGAGCTACGGCGGTCCGGGAGTCGGGCTCTTCGCGTGCTCCATGAAGCACGTGAAGCACATGCCGGGCAGGCTGGTCGGGCGGACCGTGGACGGGCGCGGCCGGGAGGGCTACGTCCTCACCCTCGCCATGAGGGAGCAGCACATCCGGCGCGAGCGGGCGACGAGCAACATCTGCACGAACCAGGGGCTCTGCGCCCTTGCGGTCACCGGGCACCTCTCGCTCCTCGGGCCCGAGGGCCTGAGGGAGCAGGCGATCCGCTGCGCGGCCCGGTCCAGGACCGTGCGCGAGCGCGTGGCGGCGATCCCGGGCTTCGAGAACGTCTTCGACGGCCCCTGGTTCAACGAGTTCGCCGTCCGGTCCAGGAAGGTCCCGGTCGCGGATCTGCCGGAGAGGCTGGCCGGCCGCGGGATCCTGGCCGGACCCGGGCTCGGGCGCTGGTTCCCGGAGCTCGCGGACTCCCTGCTCCTCTCGACCACGGAGTGCACCAGGGACTCGGACGTCGACGCGCTCGTGGGCGCCCTCGCGGAGGTGTCGCGATGACCGGCGGTGCCGACAGGAGGGAAGGCACGATCACCCACGTGAGCTTCGACGAGCCGCCGGTGTTCGAGCGTGGCGGCAAGGGACGCAGGGCCGCCCGCCTGGCCTCGCGCGGCGAGCGCCTGCCCGACCCTTCCGCCTGGCTGCCCGCCTCCATGCTCAGGAAGGAGCCGCCCGCGCTGCCCGAGCTGTCCGAGCTGGAGGTCGTGCGCCACTTCGTGAGGCTCAGCGGCTGGAACTTCAACATCGACTCGGTGTTCTACCCGCTCGGCTCCTGCACCATGAAGTACAACCCAAAGGTCAACGAGACCGTGGCGCGCATGGACGGGTTCTCGCGCCTCCACCCGTACGCGCCGGAATCGGCGTGCCAGGGCGCGCTGGAGCTGATGTGGAAGCTCGAGCGGGCACTCTCGGCGATCTGCGGGTTCGACGCCTTCACGCTGCAGCCGTCCGCCGGCGCCCAGGGCGAGCTCACGGCCCTCATGATGATCCGTGCGCACCACCTCGCGCACGGCAACCCGAGGAGCAAGGTGCTGGTCCCTGACACGGCCCACGGGACGAACCCGGCGTCCGCGGCCCTGAACGGCTACAGGGCCGTGCCCGTGGCGAGCGGTCCGGACGGGTTCGTGAGGGCCGCCGACGTCGCGCAGTTGATGGACGACGAGGTCGCGGCCATCATGATCACGAACCCGAACACGCTCGGCCTCTTCGAGCGGGAGATCCGCGACGTGGCCGAGGTGGTGCACGCGAGGGGCGGGCTCCTGTTCGGCGACGGCGCCAACCTGAACGCCCTGATCGGGCGCGTCAAGCCGGGCGAGGTCGGGATCGACGTGATGCAGCTGAACCTGCACAAGACCTTCTCCACCCCTCACGGCGGCGGCGGGCCGGGGGCGGGCCCGGTCGGATGCCTCTCGACGCTCGAGCCCTACCTGCCGGCCCCGGTCGTCACGCGCGACGCGACCGGGCGGTTCCACCTGGACTTCCACAGGCCACGCTCGATCGGCAGGCTCAGGGCCTTCTACGGCAACTTCGGGGTCCTGGTCAGGGCGTTCGCGTACGTGATGGCGGTGGGGCGCGAGGGTCTCCCGGAGGTCTCGGGCATGGCGGTCCTGAACGCCAACTACCTGCTGGCCCTCCTGGGCGGGCTGTTCACGCGGCCCCACGAGGCCACGCCCATGCACGAGTTCGTCCTCTCGGACAGGAAGCTGAGGAAGGACACGGGCGTGCAGACCATGGACGTCGCGAAGAGGCTGCTCGACCTCGGGTTCCACCCGCCAACCGTCTACTTCCCGCTCGTGGTCCCCGGGGCCCTCATGATCGAGCCCACGGAGACCGAGACGCCCGAGACGCTCGAGGCCTTCGCGGCCGCGCTCGAGCGCATCGCGAGGGAGGCGGCCGATGACCCGGAGGGCGTGAAGGCCGCGCCGGTCGCGACGAGGCACTCGAAGCTGGACGACACGAGGGCTGCGCGGCAGCCAGTCCTCGTCTGGAAGGCTGGACGCGGAGAGGATTCGAGATGAGCATCAAGACGGTTCCCCTGATCGCGATCGTCGTGCCGTCGCTCGGGCTCCTGGCATGCAACCCCTTGATCGGCGACGACTGCCAGACCTCCATCGACTGCAGCGAGCAGGGGAGCAGGTTCTGCGACCGCAACCAGCCGGGCGGCTACTGCACGATCGTGGACTGCGAGCCGAACTCGTGTCCCGCCGAGGCCGCCTGCGTGCAGTTCTTCGACGGCGTCCACGCGAGGAACTACTGCATGAGGCAGTGCGAGAAGGACTCCACCTGCAGGGAGCGCTACTTCTGCACCGAGGCCATAACCGGGCTCTCGACGATCCTCGACGATCCGTTCCCCCACAGGGGGTACTGCGCCCCCCGCACGGAGTGATGCCGGACGCGGCCACGCGCCGGCCGCCGGCCGGGGATCCGGCCGAGCCCTTCGACGCGGACTTCGTGCGCCGGCTCGAGTACTGGTCGATCTTCTTCAAGCGGGTCTACGGCGGCGACCTCTCCGCGGCCCGGAGATCCAGGGAGGTCGGGAGCGGGATCGAGTTCGCGGACAGGCGCGAGTACCTTCCCGGCGACGATCCGAGGTATCTCGACTGGAAGGCGTACGCGCGGCTCGACCGCGTCCTCCTGAGGCTCTTCGAGGAGGAGAAGGACCTCAAGGTCCACGTGCTCCTCGACCGGTCCACGTCCATGTCGCTCGGGCGTCCCAGCAAGATGCTCGCGCAGAAGCGCATCGCGGCCGCGCTCTCCTACATCGTCCTCGCGAACCTCGACCGCGTGTCAGTCTCCATGTTCTCCGAGTCCATCGCCGAGTTCTCCGCTCCCTCGCGGGGCAGGGCCCGGATCCACAAGATCCTGGAGACGCTGAAGGGCGTGCAGCCTGACGGCCGGACCGACATCACGGCCTCGGTCAGGGAGATCTCGGCCAGGGAGCGGCGAAGGGGCCTGGTCTTCATACTCAGCGACTTCCTGGTGGGGGGCGGCATCGGGGAGGCCCTGGGCAGGCTCAAGTACCACGGCCACGAGACGACACTCGTCAGGATGACGTGCGCCGAGGACCGGGATCCAGAGGTTGCCGGGGAGGTGGAGATCATGGACGCGGAGACCGGGCGGATCTTGAGGGCCGTGGTGACGCCGGCGGTCAGGAGGCGCTACGCGGATCGCTGGGAGGCCCTCGGCCGGGATCTGGCGGCCGCGGCCATCTCTAGCGGGGCGCGGCTCGTGACCCTGGCCGCCGAGGACGGCTTCGACGAGCACGTGATGGGAATCCTGAGGGCCATAGGGAAGCACAAGTAGGGGAAATGG
Source organism: uncultured Myxococcales bacterium (assembly GCA_964528945.1). Classification (GTDB taxonomy): domain Bacteria; phylum Myxococcota_A; class Polyangia; order DRWM01; family DRWM01; genus CAZGVR01. The sequence continues at coordinate 1,206 of CAZGVR010000029.1, read as the reverse complement.
GTTAGTATCCCAGCCAGCGGAGGTGAGCATGCAGCGCAGGGTATGGAAAACGGCGACGAGACTGGTGATCGTGGTGTCCCTGATGGTCTCGTGCGGTCCCCCCGACGTGAAGCCGGTCGAGCCAACGGGCGGCGGGACGGGCGGCCCGGGCGGCAAGGCCGCAGAGGTTTCGTACAAGTACTGCCCGCTCGAGATGTGGGGCTGGGGGCCCGAGTACAACGAGAAGATCGTGGCTGTCATCGAGGACGCCGAGTGCAACCCCAGCGACCGCAAGGACGCCATCTCCAGGGCCGGCGACAACCGCATCTACGACGCCCTGGTTCCCCTGTTCGGCATCCTGGAGAGCGAGAAGGACCCCGCCCTCAGGATAGAGGCGATCAGCGCCATCGGCAAGTTCGGCACCAAGAAGACGCTCAGGCCCTTCGAGGCCATGCTCGACGATCCCGACCCGCAGGTCTCAACGGCGGCCGCCAAGTCCATCGCGCAGCTCGCGGCCTGGGGAGACAGGTACGCGCTGCACCTGATGAAGCGCCTGGCAGCCTCCGACGACAAGGGCGAGCTGAGGCTCATCGGTGTGGTGGCCCTCGGACGCGCGGGCAAGTTCGCTGCCGTCGACGAGCTCCTCGTGCTCCTCGCGAGCGAGCAGGCGACCATAAGGGGCGACGCCGCCGATTCGCTGGGCTACGTCGGCGACCTCAAGGCCGTGGAGCCGCTCATCGCCATGCTCGGGGACGAGGACCAGACCGTGCGCTCCAAGGTCGTGAACGCCCTCGGCACGCTCGGCGACACGCGGGCATCCCAGCCGCTCCTCGAGGTCGCGGAGAAGGACGTGGAGCGCTACGTCCGCAGCGACGCCGCCTACGCCGTGGGCAGGATAGCGGACGAGGCCGCCCTGCCCAAGCTCGTCGCCCTGCTCAAGGACGCCGACCAGAGCGACAAGTGGACGTACCAGTACGCGGTCGGAAGCTTCGGCACGCTCGCGTACGAGCCGGCCGTGGAGATGCTCTCGTCGGACAAGAAGGGCCTTCGCGAGTCCGGCATCAACATCCTTTCGCAGATCCACGACACGCGGGCCAGGGACCACATCATCGAGGCGCTGTCGGATCAGAGCCAGGAGGTGCGGATCGCGGCTGCGCGCGCCATCGGCCAGATGGCGGGGAAGGAGGTCGTCTCGGCGCTCCTGGACGCCTACGCCAAGGAGAAGAC
>CAZGVR010000028.1:4381-14778 GCA_964528945.1 uncultured Myxococcales bacterium | reverse complement strand
GAGACCTCGACCTCCACGCCGTTCTTGCCGTGGTCCAGGTAGTCGCTCCCGCACCGCAGCATCAGGCTCGAGCCGAGCCTCACACCCCGGAATTCGAATATCACGTGCAGCTTCTGGAAGGGCCTGAGCAGGATCCCGGTGATGGCCTTGGAGGAGTGGCGGCCGCCGCTTCTGCGCCCGCCCTTGACGATGAAGAGCTCCTGCCCGTTGGCGCACACGGTTCGCCTGTCGAAGGCCCTCTCGCACGTGAACCCGCCGTCGGTCCCGCTCGCCCGGATCTTCGCCTCGTGCACGCTCGCCGAGAGCTTCCAAAGCGTTCCACGATCCTCCTGTGCCCTGTGACCCAGGAGCGCCGCCATCCCGGCGAGCGCGAGGAACGCGAGCAGGCCGAGCGCTGGAGCGGCCACGCGGCCAGCGACGGGCAAGGCCATCTCCTCGAGCCGGGCCGAGCGCGGCACCCTCGATCTCAGCCGCCCCCATCCGAGAAGCAGCGCGACCGCGATGGCCGCGGCCGCGCTCAGGCCCCACCCGACCTTCTCGGAAAGTGGCCTTTCGTACCTGAACTCGAGCACGCCGGCACGCTGGAGCGGTACGCGCATGAGCCACTTCACGTGCGGGCTGCCCTGGACGGTCTCGATCGGGACGGGCTCGCCACCCAGCGTGGCCTTCCACCTGTCGAGAGAGGTCACGTGGAGCACGAGCTTGTCTCCCTTCGAGGGGGACCTCACGTCGAGCCTGATCCTCTCGTCGCCGAACTCGAGCAGCTTCACCCTGGCCTTTCCCTCCACGTCGAAGGGCTCCGGCCTGTAGGTCAGCACTTCGTAGATCCTCGCGATCCCGGCCCTGTGGACCTCGACCATGTCGTCGCGCTTCGCGAAGATGTCGTTCAGGGCGACCGCGTACTTCACGTGCTGCAGCTCGAACGTCTCCGGCCCGTTGTTGCTGAACTGTCTGTTGAACGACGTTGCGGCCGTGTACTGCGAGAGCACGACCGCGGGCATGCCAGTGTAGACGGGCGCCGAGTAGAAGAGGTGCCCGGACCCGCCCACCTCGTACGCTATCCTGAAGAAAGGCCCCCCCGGTTTCACGTGCTTCCTGAACCACTCGTTGGAGTCGCGGTACGGCCCGGAGTGCACCGCGTCCTCGAGCGGCCAGTTCTGGCCGATGTCCCTCACCTGCCTGTGGTAGAGGCCCGTGAGCGCCGCCTCCAGGATTGGCACGAGCACGGCCGCGGCGATCGTGGTCCTCGCCCACCATCGCCAACCGGCCGGAGGGCCACCGGAACCGGCCCCTTCCCGGGTCGCCCTCCCCGCGTCACCTGCGCCGGCGAGCCCCGCTACCGCATAGCCGGCCAGCAGGAACCACATGGCCTTGAGCGGGTACGTGAACCGCCTGAAGTGGACCGCGTCCAGGGCGTCCCCGGTCCAGGCCGACGGGATCTCCACGAGCACCGTGGAGGAGATGGCTATCATGAGGAGCGCGGCCATAACGGTCACGTCCCTGCCGGCCCGGTGCCCTCGGATCCAGGCGATAGCGGCCCCGCCTATGCCCAGCGCGATCGGAAGCCTCCACGTGGCCTCGAAGATCCCCAGATCCGTGATTCGATCCCCGATCTCGGGCAGGGTCCACCACACGTCGCCCACCTTCTCCAGGTAGCCGGAGAACCCCAGGAAGGGCAGGTACCAGAAGGCCGCGATCATGCCGCCGAGTGCCAGGCCAGCGATGGCGGCCCAGGACGGCAGGGCGACCCGGCCGCGCTCTGCCCTGAGCGCCGTGAGGATCCAGGCCGCCGGGAACAGGGCAAGGGTGAAGGTGAGGGTCATGGGATGGCCGAGCAGGGCGAGCGACATGAGCGCCGCGAGGCCCGCGACGCGCAGCCGGGTGGGACGCTCCAGGACCGCGAGGAACCGCTCGAACGCGAGCAGCCACAGGGCCGTGCCGAGCGCCATGGGCCAGACGCCGTTCGCGATGGTCCAGAACCAGCCTCCCTCGCGCGGGCCTCCCCTGTCGAGCAGGGCGATGATGGCGCCTGCGGCCCCGGCCCAGGGCCCGAACCAGCGCCTGCCGAGCGCGTAAACGCCGATGTGATAGAGGACCATGGTCGCGAGCAGGGCGTAGGCGTAGGCCACGTGCCAGGGCATTGACCAGAGGGAGAGGGCGCGGACCAGGACCACGAGGAGGTCGCCCAGCAGGGGATACTCGACCTCCGCAGGGTAGCCGGTCCACCAGAAGTGGGACCACCCGGTCAGCCTGCCCGAGGGGAGCAGCTTCTCCCCGAGCTGCCACGCCTTGAACAGGTGAACAGGGTGATCCCCGTTCCAGGGCATCTGGCCGATGCTCAGGTACCAGTAGACCGAGCAGGTCGCGAGCACGACCAGCGCGATCGGCGCGTATCGCACCGCCACGGCCGCGGCGCTCGCCAGCCTGGATCCGGGGGCCGCCGATCCCGCGATCCGCGATCCCTCCCTCGCGAGGACCACGACGCCGAGCGCCGCGATCACCAGGCCCATCGCGTGGACCGGGTACGTGGCCGAGTACACGGCCGCCCACGCGCCCAGCGCCGCGAGGAGGAGGCCCAGCCCCGCCGTGATCGCTCCCCTTGCCACCCGGAACCGGTCGAGCATCTTGGCTACCCGATCCTCTTGTCCACGAGATCCGCGACCAGTCCCAGCACGATGATCTGTATGCCGGTCACGCAGAGCAGGATCACGGTGATGTCCGGCACCTTCTGAAGGACCGTGAGCCCGAGCGTGAGGACCGTCACGGACGCGAGGACGAACAGCAGCCCGAGCGGCAGGAACACCTTGAGCGGCTGGAAGTACATGACGGTCCGGATTATGAGCTGAACGAACTTGAGCGTGTCCCTGATCGGCCTGATCGAGCTCGTTCCCTTCCTCTTGTGGTAGTCGATAGGGACGTACCTGACAGGGTACCCGCGGCACAGGAGCGCGAGCGTGATCGTGGTCGTGAGCGAGAACCCGTCGGGCAGCATGGATCTCACCGGGGCCACGGATCGCCTGCGCATGACCCTCAATCCCGAGTTGATGTCCGGGATGTGCGTGCCGGACAGGTAGCTCGCCAGCCTGCCGATGAACCACTTGGCAGGACGGCGCAGGACCGGGACGTTGACGTTCTTACCGGTCCGGGACCCGACCGCCATCTCCGCGCCCTTCACCGCGTCGAGGAGATCAGGGAGCCTGTCGTTCGGGTAGGTGCCGTCCGCGTCCGTGATCGCGATGAGCGGGTGTATCGTCTCGTCGATCCCCCTCTTTATCGAGGCGCCGTAGCCCATGTTCCGGTCGTTCCTGACGAGCCTGACCGGGAGGCCGCACTCCTCGACCCGGCGGGCGGTCGCGTCCGTGGCCGCGTCGTCCACGACCACTATCTCGAACGGCCTGCCCGTCCCGCCCAGGGCACCCGCGATCTCGCGGATCGTGTCCGCGACGCTCTCCTCCTCGTTGAACGCGGGGACGATCACGCTCACGCCCTCGAGGGCCGGGCTCGTGGCCTCGTCTGGCTCGGGCATGAGGCGAGAGGGTAGACCAAGCCTTCCGCGCTTTCAACCGCCCGCCGCGCGGTCGGCCCCGGATTCCTCGACGTTGATCCATCCGGCCGATCCACGCTAGATTGTGTCCCACCTTGTCGAGGCGTATCCAGGCCAGCGGGATCTGCGCGATGGCAGCCCTGTGCGTGGCTCTCCGATCCAGCGCCGCCGGACCCGAGCCCGGCCCGGTCGAGACCTTCACCGGCCACGGCGCCGCAGGGGTCATGGAGGTCGGCAGGCCGCTCGACGTCGTGCGCGGGAAGGCCGCGCGAGAGGCGAGGGAGCGCGCGATCGCGGACCTCCTCGGATCGCTGGGAGCCGCCGGGGCGAGGCCCGGCCTTCCGGCGCGGGACGTGCTGGAGGCGCGCGTGCGGAAGCAGGCCGGAGATCCGTCCCTGTGGAAGATCGAGTACTGGTCCAACGGGGCAGTGACCGCCAGCCTGACCGTTCCGGTGGCCGCGCTCGTCGCGCAGGACGGGAAGGACTGAACGCGCGTGGGCTACACCTCGGACATCGTCGACCAGTTCCGCGGCTGGGAGGCGGGCAAGAGCCGCTACCTGTGGGAGCGCAGGGCCGCCATGGTCGTCCCCCATCTCCCGGCCTCGGGAAGGGTGCTCGACGCCGGGTGCGGCGACCTCGCCACGATCGCTTACCTCAGCCGGCGCAGGCCCGACCTCGAGTTCTTCGGCAGCGACCTGGGCCGGCCCAGCGGGCCGCGCTGCGTCCGCGCCGACGTGAGGATGCCGCCCTTCAGGGACGGACGGTTCGCGTGCGTGCTGCTCCTGGCCGTCATCGAGCACGTGCCCGACCACGGCCGGCTCGTGGCCGAGGCAGGGCGGCTGCTCGCGCCTGGCGGCGTCGTGCTCCTCACAACGCCCAACCCGCTCTACGGCATCCCCATGGCCATCGCCGGGAGGATCGGGCTCAAGTACAGGGAGGGGTACGACAACGGGATCTCGCTCGACGCGCTCGAGCGGCTCGCGGCCCGGGAGGGCCTGGTCGTCGAGGAGTCCGTGGGGTTCCTTGCGTCCCCTTTCCCGGCGCCTCTCCTCGGGGTCGAGAGGGCGCTCGGCAGGAGGAGGCGCGGCCGCAGGCTGCTCCTCAACCAGTTCCTGAAGGCGAGAAAGCCGGGGAAGGCCTGAGATGCGCGTCCTCCTCGTGAACCCGACCGCGTTCTTCGAGGTCATGGGGTCCAATCCGGCGGCCCTCGAGGAGAGCCGGGAGCACAGCCCGCCGCTCGGCCTGCTGCTCCTCGCCGGCTACCTGGAGGCGCACACGGACCACCAGGTGATCGTGCTGGACACGCAGGCCGAGGATCTCGCCTTCGAGGCCATCGCATCGCGCGTGAGGGAGGCCCGGCCTGACGTGGTCGGCATCACCACAATGACCCAGACGCTCCTGGACGCGCTCAGGATGGTGGAGATCGTGCGCGCGACCGCGCCTGCCGCGACCGTGGTCCTCGGCGGCCCGCACGTCCACCTGTACCCGGACGAGACCATCCGCCTGCCGGGCATCGACTTCCTGGTGCTTGGCGAGGGCGAGATCGTGTTCAAGGAGCTCCTCGACCGGATCCAGGATCACGAGGCCCTGCGTACGATACCGGGGCTGGTCTTCAAGAGGGGCGACGAGGTTGTGAGCACGGGCAGGCCGGCGCTCATCGAGGACCTGGACGCGCTCCCCTTCCCGGCGAGGCACCTCACGGACGTGAGCAGGTACGGATCCGTGCTCGCGCCGCGCAGCCCAGCGACCACCATGTTCACGAGCCGCGGATGCCCGTTCGGCTGCTCGTTCTGCGACCGCCCGCACCTCGGCAAGCGCTTCCGCGCGCGGTCCGCCGCGAGCGTCGTGGACGAGATGGAGCGCTGCATCGGGCTCGGCATCCACGAGTTCCTCGTCTACGACGACACGTTCACGGTGAAGCGGCAGAGGGTCGTAGAGGTCTGCGACGAGATCCTGAGGCGCGGGCTCGACGTCGGGTACGACGTCCGCGCGCGCGTGGACACGGTGGACGCGGACCTGCTCCGCCTCATGGCGAGATCCGGGTGCCGCGGGATCCACTACGGGGTGGAGGCCGGCACCGAGAAGATCCTGAAGGTGCTCAGGAAGGGCATCGACCTGCGCCGCGCGCGGGAGATCTTCGGCGAGACGCGCAGGGCAGGGATCGCTACCCTTGCCTACTTCATGATCGGGTCGCCCACGGAGACTCGCGAGGACATTCGCGAGACGTTCAGGGTGGCCCGTGACCTCGACCCCGACTTCCTGCACCTCACGATCCTCACGCCTTTCCCCGGGACCGAGATCTACGGGACGGGGCTCGAGACCGGGGTCATCCCGAGTGAAGCGTGGCAGGAGTTCGCCGCCCGGCCGCACCTCGGGTTCGTGCCGCCTCACTGGGGCGAGGTCCTTCCGCTGGAGGAGCTGAACGCACTCCTGCTCGAGGGCTACCGCGGGTTCTACCGCAGGCCGCGATACCTGCTGAGAAGGGTGCTCGCGGTGAGATCCCCGGGGGAGCTGGCGCGCAAGGCCCGCGCAGGCATCAGGATCCTCACGATGCGGTCTAAGCTGGACCGGGGCGTGTATCGCGCCTGAGCCCCTTCGCATCGTCGCGAGGAAGAGATCCTAGCCGGGCATGGTCACCGACGAGGCCCGAGCGCGGGGAGGATGGCCTCCCTCACGAGGATCCCCGTGTAGCGCGCGGCGCCGGTGCGGCTCAGGTGATCGCCGTCCGTGAAGTCGGCGTCGGTCATCCCGGGAGGCGCCTCGTGGTCGAAGAATGGGACGCCCATGGAGGAGGCGATCCCCTTCACGGCCTCCAGGTACGCGGGGACGAGCGACCCTGGCTCCCCATCCAGCGCACGCACGGCTCCCGAGGCCGGGGAGTTCACGACCACGACCGCAACACCGGCGGCCCTGAGGCGCCTTATCGCCTCCCGCAGGCAGCCCAGCTTGAAGCCGGAAAGGCCGATGGACGGGCCCACGAGGTCCTTCCTGTACCCCGCGGCCCTGCCCATGGCCCGCGCCGCCTGGCTGGCCGGGGCCACGGGATCCAATGGTGCGTACCCCATCACGTCGACCCGTTCGGCAGGCCCAGGGCTCCTGTGCGACATCAGGATCTCGAGCAGGCGCACCCTGTTCGAGAGGAGGGAAGAGATCGATGCGGCCGCTACCGTGAGCGCCTCCTCCGGGGTGGCGCCCGCCCTGATCACCGACGGCAGGTCCCGGAGCTTCCACACCTTCACCAGCGACTTGTGATCCAGATCCGGGCGCGGCGTGTCCACGAAGTTCGTGGGCGACACGCACATGGCGACCACGAGAGGGGGACGCGGCCGGTCGAGGGACCTCAGGGCGAATGCCAGTTGCGGGACCGCCGTGGCGCGGCCCATGCCGAAGCTCCACGCCGTGGCCCTGCGGCCCATGTCCTTGCCGACCAGGTCGGCGATCACCGCGGTGTCGACCCCGTGCCTGGTCCTGGAGTTGCCCATCACCACGACGTCGGGATCCTCGGCCAGCATCGAGTGCTGGGCCACGCGGGCAGTGAAGATATCCTCCGCGTCCAGCCCCCTGCGCAGCTCGGACCCGCGGAACGCGATCTCGAGGGCCGCCACCGCGGCGATCATGGCCGCCGAAGAGACAAGGAGATCCTTTTGCGCTCGCCTCATGCCTCTCTCAGAACTGCTGGTATATGAAGGTCCCCGAGGATCCGGCGAACAGGTAGAGGGCCGCCGCCATGGCGGCCCACACGATCCCCCGCGCCGAGGCCGGGAGCCCATCGTAGCTCCTCTCGAGCACCCTTGCCGTGCCGAGCGCGTGGCCGAACGCGACCACGGCGAGGATCCTGGCTGCCGCGGCCATCTCCACCGGCGTCGTCCCGTGCGGCCTCCCCGAGAACAGCGCCCCGTACACGGCCCAGCCCTCGCGGATGCCGTCCGCCCGGAACATCACCCAGCCGAGCGCCACCAGGAGCAGGGTGACCGCCACGGCCACGCACCTGAAGGCGCTCGTTCCACGGAGTGCCGCCATCCTCGGACCGTACGCCGCCGCCAGCCATGCCCGATGCGCGAGGAGCAGCACTCCGTGGTAGCCCCCCCAGACGAGGAACCGTGCGTCTGCGCCGTGCCACATTCCTCCCAGGACCATCGTGATCATGATCGCGGCCGAGTACCTCGCCACGCCCTTCCTGCTGCCCCCCAGGGGGACGTACAGGTAGTCGCGCAGCCACAGCGAGAGCGTCATGTGCCACCTGCGCCAGAACTCGCGCGGGCTGGCCGAAGCGTATGGCAGGTCGAAGTTCTCGGGAGCGTCGACCCCGAGCATCATCGAGCACCCCCTGGCGATGTCCGTGTACCCCGAGAAGTCGCAGTATATCTGGCCGGTGTACGCCAGCATCCCGGTCCACGCGCCGATGGTGGAGGCGGACAGCGGCGCGCGGAACACGGCGTCCACCCATGGCGCGAGGCCATCCGCCAGCACCATCTTCTTGACCAGGCCGCGCAGCACGAGGAAGACGCCCCGGGAGGCCAGGTCCCAGTCGATGGGCGACCTGGACCGGAGGGCCGCGATGGTCTGATCCGCCCTGGCAATGGGACCGGCCAGGATCTGGGGGAAGAACGCCACGTAGGCGGCGATGGAGACGATCGACCTCTCCGCGCGCCTCCCGCGGTACGTGTCGACGAGGTAGGAGACCAGCCTGAAGGAGTAGAACGAGAGGCCGGCAGGCACGAGGGCGTCCGAGGCCGGCGTACCGGCGCCGGCCCCGATGAGGCCGGCGTACTTGAACCAGGCCAACGTGAGCAGCGCAGCCGCGATGCCGCCCGCCAGGAGGACGCGTCGCCACGCGGGCCACCTCTCCATCCCCAGCGCCGCTGCCCAGGCGACGATCGTCAGGGCCGCGAGCAGGATGGAGGGGCCGGGAGCCAGCGAGACGTAGAAGACGTAGGAGGCGACGAGGATCCACGCCTCGCGCAGGCGCGCGGGCAGCGCCCAACGGACGGCGACGACGACCGCGAGGAACGAGAAGAACGTGTAGCCGGTTAGGGACATGATCCTGGGATCCGACCGTCGCCAGTCTCTCCTGCAACGCCCGCCCAGTCAACCCGGCCATCAGGCGCGGCCGGTCGACCCGGCCATCAGGCCCGGCCTTGCCGCGGCGGCGGCCTGGACTCGCCCCTCAGCCCCTTTGCATCGTCCAGCGCGCCGGCCAGGCCCGCCCCCACGAGGACCAGCGACCACGAGAGGAAGAGCCACCCGAGGAGCACGGGCAGGAAGAAGAGCGTGCCGTAGATGGCCGCGTAGACCTCCTTGTTGGGGCTCAGGAAGTAGGAGACCCGGATCTTCTCGACCTCCAGGAGCAGCCCCACGATGGACGATGCGATGAGCGAGGACGGCGTGGACGGACCCCTGTCAGGTAGGAAGCGGTACACGAGGAAGACGACCATCACGGTCGAGACGTACGGCCTCAGGGTGGAGAGGACCGACGGAAGCCTGGCGAACACCCACGCTTCCCGGGCCACGATCACTCCGACCAGCGGCACGAGGAAGGCCACGAGCGCCACCCAGCCCATGCGCTTCCAGAACCTCGACTTCGAGGACCTGAAGCCGAGGTCGTTCAGGCAGTACTTGAGGTTCCTTATTATGAGGAACCCGGCGAGGTACATGCCGAGGGCTCCGACCCACCCGAGGGCCGCGAGGTTCGCGGATCTCACGATCTCGATCGTGCCGGCCGTGACCCGCTCCGCGATCTCGGGCGCAAGGTAGGTCGAGAGGAACTCCTCGACCGCGGCGTCCGCGTCTTCGGGAAGCAGGTGGCGGAGCAGGCTCACGCTGAAGAGAGAGACCGGCACGAACGCGACGAGGGTCTGGAAGCTCAGGCTGGCGGCCATGTGGCCGGCTCGCCGCTCCATGTAGAGGACCGCGGCCGCACGGACGACCCCGAGCGGCGTACGGGGAGCGAGCCAGGCCAGGATCCGTCGGATCGGCCCCATGGCCTCAGGCTTCTTTGCGGCGTTCCAGGATGTCCGTCATGGCACGGTACCCGGCCTCGCTCGCCACCCCGTCAGGCGGCGAGACGCGGGTGAGCTGGATGCCCATGCCCGCGGGCTTCAAGGCGTCCCCGCGCTGGCCGTACTCCTTGCGCCAGGCGACCCGTGCGCCGACCTGGACCGTGCCCTCGCCGGTCGGCGCCTTGAAGCTCACGGTGAGCATGGTCTCGGGCGGCGGCGGGGCCACGGTCCGGACGAACAGCCCGTTCTGGCTCAGGTCCCGGGTATAGGCCCAGACCGAGTCGCGGATCGTGTCCACCTGGAACCTGATCGGGGCGAACATGGGCACGCGCCTGGACTGACGGAGGTCCTTGAGCGGCTTCCTGAGTATCTCCTGAACGTGGAAGAGCAACGCGTCCGGGTTCGACTCGGTGCCGATGGGCGCGAGCCTGTCCGGGTGCCCTTCCTCTGTGTTGGCGAGCACCTCGCAGTCGCCGTAGACGATCCAGGGCATGCGCCTGACCGCAGGGTCCCCCTGTAGCTTCTCGAAGCCGCCCGAGCCGGCCACGCTCGAGTTCGCGATGACGATCGAGTAGTGCTCGTGTCCGCTGAGCCCCTTGCCGAGATCCTCCAGCGTGTCCACGAAGGCGACGTCGAAGAGCGCTATGCGAAGGGCCCTCGCTATGCCAATGCGCCTCTCGAGGTTGGACTCGGCCAGGATGAGCTTGCCGCTGGTGGCCGGCGTCTCTCCCCACGGGTTGCGGCTCATGATCGCGAGCGCCAGCCTCTTCAGGTGGTAGGGCTGCGAGGCGAGGAAGTAGTCGAGCGCGCAGGTCTCGAGCGTCTCGGACAGCATGGGGTCGTAGGGATCGGTG
>CAZGVR010000028.1:0-4371 GCA_964528945.1 uncultured Myxococcales bacterium | reverse complement strand
ACCGCGACCTGATCGAAGCGCTCGTCGCCTCCGAGCATCACGTGCAGGTCCAGCCTGCGGATGGTCTCCAGCGTGGACACGATCAGGCCTGGTGGATCCTGGCGGAAGGTCTTGGTGAAGGAGGCGACGTCCGGGAACTTCACGGGCTCGGCGCCGGCGAAGAACAGGGCCTCGGATACCATGCTCGTCATTTCCGGCTCGAACCCGAAGATGTGTGCCTTGTAGGTCATGGCCTCCTCGCGCGGAAAGGATCGATTCTACAGGCGAACAACCCATGGGGGAAGACGCTACTTTCCTCGTGCGTCCTTGCCTGACGCTCGCGGACATTGACTGCCGCTGCCCGGCCGACCACAATCGTGGCATGGAGACGATGAAGACCGACCTCACCGTGATCGGAGGCGGCCCGGGCGGGTACGTGGCCGCGATCCGCGGCTCCTCGCTGGGCCTCTCCACCGCGGTGGTCGAGCGGGACAGGCTGGGCGGCGTGTGCCTCAACGTGGGCTGCATCCCCATGAAGGCCCTGATATCGGTGGCGCGAGCCGCGGACACGGCCCGCCGGGCGGCCCGCATCGGCCTCAGGCTCGGGTGCGAGCCTTGCATAGACCAGGCGCTAGCCGCGGCGCACGCGAGGTCCGTGGCGGATCGCATGTCCAAGGGGGTCGCCCACCTGATGAAGGCGGGCCGGATCCGCGTGATCGGAGGCACCGGACGTCTGGTCGCCCCCGGGCGTGTGGAGGTCGGCGGGGAGATCGCGATCGAGTCCAGGGGCGCCGTTCGACGGCGAGCGCATCATCTCCAGCACCGAGGCGCTATTCCTGCAGGAGGTCCCGGGTCGGCTGGTCGTGGTCGGGGCAGGCGCCATAGGAATGGAGTTCGCCTACTACTATTCAGTGGCCGGGAGCGCGGTGACCGTGGTCGAGGCGCTCCACTCGATCCTCCCGCAGGCGGATCCCGAGGCCGCCCGGCTCGTGGCACGGTCCATGAAGAAGCGCGGCGTGGAGTGCCTGACGGCCGCGCGCGTCGGCGAGATCTCCCGGACGGAAGAGGGAGTCCGGGTCCGCATCGGCCTGGACGGCGGGGAGAGGATCCTCGAGGCGGACAGGGTGCTCGTGGCCATCGGTGCGCTTCCCAACACCGAGGGCCTGTGGGACCGGTCGATCGGCATCGAGATGGACGGGAGGTTCGTCAAGGTGGACGGCCTGTGCACGACGTCGGTTCCGGGCGTGTACGCGATCGGCGATCTCACCGGACCGCCCATGCTCGCACACAAGGCCTCGCACGAGGGGATCCTGGCGGCCGAGCACGCCGCCGGCCTCGGGCCGCGGCCGCGCGATTCGGCGCACCATCCAGGAGTCGTGTACTGCCAGCCGCAGGTGGCCCAGGTGGGCATGACCGAGAAGGAGGCCCTCGAGTCCGGCATCGAGGCAGTCACGGGCCGCTACCCGTTCCTCGCGAGCGGCATGGCCCAGGCCTGCGCCGAACCCGATGGCTTCGTGAAGCTGCTCTTCGCCAAGGCGAGCGGGAGGATCCTGGGCGGCGTGGTCGCAGGATCCGAGGCCGCCGAGCTGATCTCGGAGATCGGCCTCGCCGTCTCGAGCGGGCTCACGCACGAGGCCATCCATGCCGCCGTGCATCCCCACCCGACCTTCTCCGAGGCCATCATGGAGGCGGCGGCGCAGGCGGCCGGGGCGCCGATTCAGGCGACCTGACGCTTAAGGGTGGATCGCGCGCGCGCGCTGGGTACAATACCCGCCCATGGAAGACACGAGACCATCCCCCGCCACGGAGCAGCGCTGCGTGGACACCATCAGGTTCCTGACCGTCGACGCTGTCGAGCGGGCCAAGTCCGGGCATCCCGGCGGGGTCATGGGCGCGGCCGATGCCGCGTTCGTCATGTGGAACGACTTCCTGCGCCACGACCCCTCACGCCCCGACTGGATCGGGCGGGACAGGTTCGTGCTCTCCGCCGGGCACATGTCCATGCTGGTGTACTCGCTCCTGCACCTCTCCGGGTACGGCCTCACGCTGGACGATCTCCGCACCTTCAGGCAGTGGGGGTCGAGGACCGCCGGCCATCCCGAGCACGGGCTCACGCCCGGCGTGGAGGTCACGGCAGGACCTCTCGGCGCGGGCTTCGCGCACGCGGTGGGCATGGCCCTCGCCGCGAGGATGGCCGGGGCCCGCTTCGCCGACGGGGACGGACCTCTCGTAGGCAGCAGGATCCTCCTCCTCGCCTCCGACGGCGACCTCATGGAAGGGGTCTCGTCCGAGGCCGCGTCGCTCGCAGGGCACCTCGGGCTGGGCAACCTGGTGTGCGTCTGGGACGACAACCGCATCACGATAGAGGGATCGACCGATCTCGCGTTCACCGAGGACGTGATCGCGCGGTTCGCGGCCCAGGGCTTCCGCACGGCCCGGGTGGACGGCCACGACAGGGCCGCCCTGCGCGCGGCCCTCTCCGCGGCAGTGGAGGACGGTACGCGGCCCACCTTCATAGCGTCCAGGACCCGCATCGCCTACGGATCCCCGGGCAAGGAGGGCTCGCACGAGTCGCACGGGGCGCCGCTCGGCTCGAAGGAGGCTGCGGCCACCAAGCGCGCCCTGGGCTGGCCCGAGGACTCCGACTTCCTCGTGCCCGAAGACGTCCGCGCCGCTTTCGCGGCCGGGGCGGGCCGCGGCGCGGCCGCGAGGGCCGCATGGGAGGAGCGGGTCGCCAGGTGGAAGGCTGCAAACCCCTCGCGCGCAAGGGAATGGGACTCGTTCTGGTCGCGCGAGGTGCCGGGGTATCTGCTCGAGAGGGTCTCGAGCAGGGTCGCGGGCCAGGGCGCGGCCGCCACGCGGCAGCACTCGATGAAGGCCATCCAGGCGGTCGCGGCCCAGGTCGAGGGCCTGGTGGGCGGCAGCGCAGACCTGGCGCCGTCCAACTCGGTCGGGGTCGAGGGCGGAGGGGACGTCTCCCCATCCTCGTTCGCGGGCAGGAACATCCACTTCGGGGTGCGCGAGCACGCCATGGGGGCCATGGTGAACGGCATGGCCCTCTTCGGAGGGTTCAGGCCGTACGCCGCCACGTACCTCGTGTTCAGCGACTACCTGAGGCCCGCGCTGAGGCTGGCCGCCCTCATGGAGATCCCGGCCGTGTACGTGTTCACGCACGACTCGTTCCACGTGGGCGAGGACGGCCCCACGCACCAGCCGATCGAGCACCTCTGGGCCATCCGCGCCATCCCCCGCCTGGTCGTGTTCAGGCCGGCGGACGCGGTGGAGACGGCCGCGGCCTGGGCCTGGGCCGCGTCGTCCCGCTCCCGGCCCACGGCCCTCGTCTTCACCAGGCAGAAGGTCCCGGCCATGCAGCGGCCAGAGGGCTTCGACCCGCGCACGGTGCTCAGGGGCGGCTACCTCCTCGAGGACCGTCAGGGCGCGACCATCTCGATCGTGGCGACCGGCAGCGAGGTCGCGGCCGCGCGAGAGGCAGCCTCCCTGCTCGAGGCCTCGGGCGTTCGCGCCCGCGTCGTGAGCATGCCATCGGTCGAGCTCTTCCTGGAGCAGGACCGGGCGTACAGGGACGAGGTCCTGCCGCGCAGCCTTCGCGTGGTGACCGTGGAGGCCGGATCCACGGTCGGATGGCACAGGTTCACGGGAAGCGACGGCCTCGCCATCGGCATCGACCACTTCGGGGCCTCTGCCCCGGCCCAGGTGCTGGAGGAGAAGTTCGGGTTCGGGCCTGCCGCGATCGCCGAGCGGATCCGAGCGTTCCTGTCCGGGACCGGCGGTCCTGCCACATGAGCATCGAGGTCGCGAGGCTCCTCGAGATCTACAGGGAGCTCAGGGACAGCCGCGACCTCAAGGAAGCGCTCGCCCGCGTCACGTCGAGGGCGCTCGAGATCGTGCCGGCCACGCAGGCCACGCTCAGGATCCTGGACGCGGACGGCTCCAGGCTGCTGGTCGGATCGCGATCCGGGCCGTCGGTCCACGAAAGCGACCACATCCCGTTCCGCAGGGGAGAGGGCGTGGTGGGCAGCGTGGCCGCCGAGGGGCGTCCGATCCTGGTCGAGGACGCGTGGACGGACCCGAGGTTCGTCATCCGGGAGGGCATGGTCAACATGCCGAGATCCGTGGCCGCTGCCCCCCTGCACGGCGGGACCGGCGTGCTCGGGGTCCTGAGCGTCGCGCGCATGGATCCCCCGCCGCTCGAGATCACGGACCTGGACAGGATCACGCTGCTCGCCGAGGCGGCAGCGCCGTACCTGGACGTGGCCAGGCTCGCGGTGCTCAGCCAGACCGACTCGCTGACCCTGCTCTTCAACAGGCGCTACCTTGACGGGGTGCTGCCCAGGGAGATCGACCGGGCGCGCAGGTACGGGCGCCCGCTCT
>CAZGVR010000027.1:8390-14802 GCA_964528945.1 uncultured Myxococcales bacterium | reverse complement strand
TACTGCCTCTTCTCGAGGTACGTGCCCGGGAAGAAGGACCGCTTGAACCCGTAGATGAGGGAGCGCTTCACGTCGCCGGGCGTGAGCCCGAGATGCTGGACCGCGAGCTCGATCTCCCTCGATACGGTCGTGCTCGATACCGTACGGTTGTCCGTGCAGAACGTCGTGGAGAGCCTCTTTGCCAGGATGGCCGCGAATGGATGGTCCTCGATCCGCTTTATGCCAGGGTTGGTCTGGAGGTTGGACGTGAGACAGATCTCGAGCGTGATGCGCCGATCCGCGATGTACTGCGCCAGCTCCTCGACGTAGCGGTCCCGATCCTCGATCGCGGGGTCCGTGATCATGGACTTGTCAAGCAGGTAGGTTCCGTGGCCGATGCGATCCGCGTGCAGCGCCGTTATGGCCTGGAAGATGGACTCCGGGCCGTATGCCTCGCCCGCGTGCACGGTCTTCTTGAGGAAGCTCCTGTGCGCGACCTGGTAGGCGTCCACGTGGTTCACTGCCGGGTGCCCGGACTCTGCGCCCGCGAGGTCGAAACCCGTGATCGGGATCCCGTGCTTGCGGCGTATGCGTACCGCGGCATGGGCTAGCTCGAGGGAGGCGAGCGCGAACACGGTCTCGGGCCGCGAGAACCTGTGCACGTCCAGCATCTTGTCGTAGTACTCGGCGACCCCATCGGTGAAGAACCTGAGCGCGCACACGATGATCGAGTACTCGAAGTGCGGCTCGCGGCCGGACCTCACCTCCGGCCTCCCGTTGAACTCCTGCTTCGCGCGGAAGAGACCTCTGTTCACGGACCTGAGAACGTTCTCGATCGCGAGGTGCGAGTGCACGTGCAGCTGCGGGGCGAATCGGACCTCGATGTAGCGCACCCCCTCTGCCTGGCTGTCCTCGGCGAGTTCGTAGGCGACCCGCTCCAGCGCGACCTCGCTCTGCATGACCGCGACCGTGTACCTGAACCCCTCGAGGTACTCGACGAGGCTCGAGTACTCCGGCTTGAAGACCGTCTCCCTGAGCCCGTCGGGCGTCGAGGAGGGAAGCCTCACGCCGTACGGGCGGGCGAGCTGGAGCAGGGTCTCGAGACGGATTGGCCCGTCCAGGTGCACGTGAAGGTCGGTCTTGGGCAGCTTCTCGAGGATCTCCCGGGATATGGTGCGTCTTCCTGTCATTCCCCCCGTATGTAGCACGTTGCGGTTCCCCGGGCCAACCGGAGCGCGGCGGCTCACAGCTTGAAGAAGGACCTGATCCTCGATAGCAGAGCGTTCTCCCGATCGGACTGGGCCGAGCCCGCGGCATCCGGAACCAGGGACGCGCGCGCCTCGAGCTGGGCCTGCCGCTTGGCCAGCGCCTTGCCGACCCTCTCGGCGGTCTCGGGGTATGCGAGCAGGATGGACTCGAACGCGGCGTGCCCCACCACGAGCAGCTCGCACTCCTCGAGCGCGCGGACCGTGGCGGAGCGCGCCTCGCCGGTCATGAGCGACATCTCCCCGAAGAACTTGCCCGGGCCGAGCCGCGCGACCTCTGCCTCGCGGCCGTCGCGGCTCACGACCACCGCGACCTCCCCGCGCCTCACTATGAACAGCTCGTCTCCCGCGTCGCCCTGCACGATCACGGTCTCGCCGGCCGTGAACCTGCGGATCTCCGTGTGCTCGGCGAGCTGCCGGACCACGGGGCCCGAGAGCGCGGCCAGGAACGCGACCTGCCGGATGCCTGCCTCTCGGCCGGCGATGCGCTCCTCGGCCTCCCGCTCCGCGTCCTTGGAAGCGTCCCGCCAGCGCACGTCCCTGACCGGGAAGGGGAACGGGATGCCTGCCCGCGCCATGCCGTACCAGACCCTGGAGAGCACCAGGGACTCTATCCTGAGCCGGGCGCCGAAGTCCCTGATGTGGAAGAGGACCATGTACTCGATCGAGCTGTCCTGGTAGCTCTTCAAGAGGACCTGAGGCGCGGGATCCTCGAGCACGTCAGGGAGACCGGACACGGCCTTCCCCACCACCTCCTGCACGCGGGCCGGCGGAACGTCGTACGGCGCGCCGAAGAAGACCCTCTGGCGGGTCACGGGGCTCGGCTGCGAGTAGTTGAAGATCGGCAGCTTTGCAAGCGTACCGTTCGGGATGATGATCTCCACGCCGTCGTTGGTCACGACCTTGGTCGCGCGCCAGTTCATCTCGACCACGCGGCCCGCGTGCGAGGGATCGGCGTCGAACTGGATCCAGTCGCCCACGGCAAAGGGCTTCTGCGCCTCGAGCGCAAGCCCCGCGAACAGGTTTCCCAGCGTCTCCTGCAGCGAGAGCGCTATCACCGCGGTCAGCAGTGCCGACGTCGTGAGCAGGGATCCCGGCTCCACGCCGGCCGACCGCAGAGTGACGATCGACACGACCACGTACACGAGCACGCCGATGATGTCGCGGAAGATCCTGGGCATGGGCTTGCGAAGCCGCACGCCCACGAACCAGTCGATGACCAGAAGGAAGCCGGCGTTCCCGAGCGTGGCCAGGCTCGTGAACAGAGCGGCCACGGACAGCCACTCGTCGGCTCCAGACTTCTCGGGAACCAGAGCCCTCACGAGTATCACGAGGACGTGCAGGAGCAGCAGGGTGAAGGGCACGCGGATGGGCTTGCGGGTCCCGGCCGGTAGCAGGATCCTGAGCGCGACGAGGAGCACGATCGCGAGCGCGATCCCGAGGCCGCCGAACGACGTCACGCTGCCGCTCAGGATGGGATCCAGCCAGGAGGGTATCGAGCCCTTGTCAGGCATCGGGCCATAGAGTATCCGGCCGGCGAGTCCAGGGCAAGCGGGCGGCCCGGGTGCGGCCTGCCCGCAGGCCGGGTCACCCCTCGATCCTGTAGAACCAGGGCTTCCCGGTGAGGACTGGCAGCCCCGTGACCGTGTCCAGGGCCGCTCGCACGTCCCGCTCCCTGGCCCTCCTGGACAGGATCTGGACCATTCCCTGGCCGCTGCGCCCGGGCGGGAGGTGGGCGTGGGCAGACTCGATGTTTATCCCGTAGCTGCCCAGGGTCGAAGCGATCCTACCGATCACCCCGGCCCTGTCCAGCACCGGGAAGAACATGTGGTAGCCTGTCACCACGTCCCCGATCGGCACGTGCTCGACGTCGTCCCAGGTCCAGCACCTGTCGTTCCCGGGATCCCCGGCTGCCAGCCTCAGCACGTCCGAGAGCACCGCGCTCGCCGTGGGCGACGGGCCGGCCCCGCGGCCGTAGAGCATGATCTCGCCGGTCAGGTCGCCGGTGAGGAAGAAGGCGTTGAACTCGTCCCGGACGGCCGCGAGCGGATGACGCTGGTCCACGAGCGCGGGGTGGACGCGCATCTCCACTCCGTGCCCGGACCTGCGGGCTATCGCGAGCAGCTTGATCGCGTACCCGAACTCGGAGACCAGCTCGATATCCTCCGGGCTGACCCTGGTGATCCCCTCGGTGTAGATCTCCCCGGGTCCGACCTCGATCCCGAAGGCGATCGTGGACAGGATCTGCAGCTTCTGCGCGGCATCCAGCCCGTCCACGTCGAAGCCGGGATCGCTCTCCGCGAACCCCTTCTCCTGCGCGCTCCGGAGCGCCTCCCCGTACGAGAGCCCGTCCTCGGTCATCCTGGACAGGATGTAGTTGCAGGTGCCGTTCACTATCCCGACGATCGAGGTGCAGCGGTTGCCGCTCAGCGACTCCGTGAGGGCCGCGATCACGGGCACGCCGCCGCCGACCGCGGCCTCGAAGCGCAGCCTGCCGCCGCCGGAGCACGCCGCGCCGAACAGTGATACGCCCTCGCGCGCGAGGAGCGCCTTGTTGGCGCTCACCACGTGCAGCCCGCGCTCGAGCGCGCGGACCACGGCCTTGCGGGCCTCGCCCACGCCACCGATCAGCTCCACCACGATGTCGACCTCGCCCGAGTCCACGACCGCCTCCCAGCCGCCGACCACGCGGTCCATGGGGATCCACTCGGGCCGCGTCTTTCCGGGATCCGCGACCCCCATCCTGGTGATCACGAGATCGATCCGGTCCCGGCGGGCGATCATTTCGCGCGCGTCCTCGACGCTCTTCGCGAAGGCGGCGCCCACGTTTCCAAGGCCCAGGAGCCCGATGCGCACGGTCTTCATGTCCGGTCCTCCGAAAGGAACGATCCGATCAGGGCGCCGAGCTGCTCGAACTCGATGAGGAAGCCGTCGTGCCCGTACGGCGAGTCGATCAGGCCGAGCCTGGCCTGGCCCGGCCTGCGCGCCTCGAGCGCGTCCACGATCTCCCGCTGCTCCTCGACCGGGAAGAGGTAGTCGCTCCTGACCCCGACCGAGAGGACGGGGCACGATATCCGGGCCACGGCCTGCTCCAGGCTCCCGTGCGTCTCCCCCAGGTCGGACATGTGCGCGGGGTGCGGGGGGCAGGCGTAGGCCGCAGGATCGAAGCGGCGGTCCAGCTTGATGCCGTGGTGCACGAGGTAGCTCTCCACCGCGAAGCAGCATCCCCTTTCCTGCCAGCTCAGGTCCGCGCGATCCCTCCGGTAGCGCTCCACGAACTCGGACCTCGACCTGTACGTGACCATGCCGACCATCCTGGCGACCTCGAGCGAGCGGCGCAGCAGGTCCTCCCTGCCCGACTCCTCCCCGAGCGACAGGATCCGCCGCATTATCTCGTGGAAGGCGATCACCCAGGGGCTCGCCCTGAACGAGGTGGCGATGGGCACGGCGGATGCCAGCGCACGCGGGAACCGTGCCGCGAAGTCGAGCGTGACGAAACCGCCCACGGACCCTCCGATCACGGCCTTCCACCTCTCTATGCCCAGGTGGTCGCCGAGCGCCTTGAACGCCCGGCTCACGTCCGCGATGGCGACTGCAGGAAAGCCCTGGCCATAGGGCTTGCCCGTTGCCGGGTCCGGGGAGGCCGGGCCGGTCGTCCCGTAGTTGGAGCCGAGCCAGTTCGCGCAGACGATGAAGTGCCTGCCGGGATCCAGGGCCCGGCCAGGGCCGATCATGCCCTCGAACCACCCCTCGCGATCCTCGCGGCCATGGGAGGCCGCGTGGCTGTCCCCGGTCAGGGCGTGCACGAGCAGCACGGCGTTCGACCCCGCATGGTCCGGGGACCCCCAGGTCTCGTACGCGACCTCGATGGGCGAGAGCTGCGACCCGCACTCGAGCAGGAAGGGCACATCCGCGAACAGCGTCGCGAGCCGCGGACGGTTCACGTAGGTGCCTATCGCGATGTCGGCCATGGGATCCACGACGCTCACCCCTCGATCCCAAGCGCACGCCAGATGTCCTCGACGGGCTCGGTTCCGACCGACAGCCGAAGGAGGTGGAACGGGAGGCCTGCCTGGGCGAGGAAGGCGGGATCGTCCCTGTAGTGCGCCATCATGACGTAGGGCGAGAGCAGGGTCTCCTCCCCGCCCAGGCTAGGCCCCTTGCGCACGGGCGGCCCGACCCTGTCGTAGAAATCCCTCATGGCATCGATGCCCTCGTCCCGCAGCACGAACGAGATCAGACCGCTGCGTCCCGGGGACAGGAACCGGGAGGCCCTCTCCTCCTGGACCAAGGACTGGGAGCCCGGGTACCAGACCGTCCGGATGGCCCGCGATCCCCCCAGGCGCCCGGCGATCTCCGCGGCGCTGCGGTTCATGATCTCCATGCGGCGCTCGAACCCCTCGAGGTTCCCGAGCAGCAGCCTCATCTGGTTCCCGCACATGCGCAGGTCCAGGTCGTCCGCGAAGCCACTCATGGCCGCGAGCAGCTCCCGGCGCGTTCCGCAGGCGACGCCGCCCAGGTGGTCGAGCTTGCCTCCCAGGAACTTGGAGCTGGAGTGCACCACGACGTCGAAGCCCATGCCGAGCGGCCGGCAGTTGTACGGCGTGGCCACGGTGGCGTCGGCGGCGAGCCACGCGCCGTGCTCCAGGGCAAGCCTCGTGATGCCGTCCACGTCCGGGATGGTGAGGACGGGGTTGGCAGGCACCTCGAAGAGGACCAGCGCCGGCCCGAGGCGCAGCTCTGCCTCGAGCGACTCGAGCGGCGCGGATCCGGACAGCCACGTCCCTGCGAGACCAGGCATCTGCGAGGTCCATTCCCTGGCCAGGATCAGGGTGTCCACGTACGCCGGACCGATCAGCACGAACCGCCGGCCGAGGAGCGCGGCGGCCGCGGCCAGGCACGAGATGGCGGCCATGCCGGACTGGAACAGGATGACGTCCGCACCGGGAGCGGCCTCGAGCCCGGCCAGGCGATCCGCGAGTCTCCGCTCGCTGAAATCCGGGGGGCCCTGCACCGGGCTTCCAGCGAGCCCGTGCACGTCGAACCCCACGCCCCAGACCCTTCGGAGCAGCTTGAGGCCGTCTGCCGTGGCATCGTCGTCCGTGCAAGCCACGGAGAGCCCGCCCTGCTCGACCATCCGGATGCCCGGCTCTCCAGTCATCCCGTTG
>CAZGVR010000027.1:0-8380 GCA_964528945.1 uncultured Myxococcales bacterium | reverse complement strand
CTTGCCCGTGCAGAAGGCCACGGCCCGCTTCGTGCCGGCGGCCTCGCGCACCGCCCTCTCGCGATCCGCGACCGTGGGGTGCGGCACGAACCTCGGGTACCCGCGCGGCAGGACCAGGCTTCCCTCCTCGTAGCCGATCACGTCGTCGAGCCTCGGGAGCTCGACCGAAGTGCCGAACGGGCCGCCGATGGGCCCATGGGCCGTCGTTCCCATCACCCGCCCCCGGCGGCGCCGAGCGCGTCCAGCGCGGTCGCGATGGCGGCTGGCGTGTCGTAGACGTGGACCCCGAACCGGAGGATCGAGTCGCGGTCCGTCTCCGGGTGCCGCCTGCACGACGCGAAGATGCGGCGGCCTGCGAGCCCGGCGTGCAGAGCCCTGGCGCGCTCGGGGACCACCGACACGATCCCGCTCGCCCGTGGCCGGCCACCCAGGCCGAGGATCGAGAAGCCCCGTGCCTCGAGGCCGTCCCGAAGCATGCCCGCGAGCTCGATCACGCGGCGCTGGACCTTCCGGATCCCTTCCCGGATGTCGCCGCAGCCGAGCCGCTCGTACATGCCGAGCGCCCCGAGCAGCGCGAGCAGCGGGCCGAAGTGCGGGAACCCGCCGCCCGCGTCGAGCGACTGCGCACGCGGGATCCAGTCCGTGACCGTGTTGTCCATCCTCATGGGGTCCCGCACGCTGAGCCATCCGGTGCGGGCAGTCAGGCCGTGCGCGTCCACCAGGCCCTGCCTCAGGTACACGAATCCGGCCCCGTACCCTGCGCAGGCCCACTTGAGGCCGGTCGCGAACAGGACGTCCACCAGGCTCGCGGCCGCGTCGATCGCGAGGGCGCCGAAGGACTGGGTCGCGTTCACGCAGAAGACCAGGCCTCGCTCCCTGCACAGCGAGCCGAGCGCGGCCAGGTCGACCGCCTGCCCTGTCAGGAACCCCACGTGGGACACGACGATGGCCGCTCGCCGCGCCTCCCTGGTGGCCTCCTGCCAGAGATCCATGGAGGCCGCATCCTCCAGGGTGCCCACTGGCACCAGCTCCATGCCGGACTGCCGGATCGCGTGCACCGTGGCAGGGAAGTCGAAGCGCTGGTGATAGACCCGCTCCACGCCGGCCTTCCTCAGCATCCCTGCCATGATGTCCGCGGCAGTGGACGAGTTCACCGTGTACCCGATCTCCCCCGGCTCCACCCCGAGGTACCGCGCGACGAGCGCCCTGCCCCTCTCCAGCCCCCGGGCGTGCTCCTCGAAGCGGACATCCCCATCGAGGTACATGTCCTCCAGGTAGCGGCGGGACTCCTCGTACGCGGACCGGCACATGGGAGACCCGCCCGCGGCCTTCAGGTGGACCCCGGACAGCGCCGCCGGGAACTCCTGCGCGACCAGCGCGTCCCAGTCGATGTCCACGGCGTGCTCGATGGAACTTGCCTCCTGCCCTGCTTTGCCGGGGCAGTATAACGGCGCCGGCGGCGCAGGCAAGGGGATCCGGTTCGCGAGCGGCCTGGCCGCGCGAGCCCGGCTTCACTAATCCGGACGGGAAGGGAGAAGCGCATGAGGAACCCGGTTGCATGGGCAGCGATCCCCGTCCTGGTCTCGGGCGCGATGTCGTGCGGCTCGGGCGGGACTGACGGGGGGATATGCACCCTCGGGACGATCTACCCCGGAGTGCCGGTGATCGACCCCGACGCCCCGGTCTACTCGGACGCGGACTGGACCCAGGAGGAGGTCGAGGCGGCCTTTGCCGCGGCCAAGGCAGAGGACAACATCTACTACAGGGGCTACCTCGCGGCCGACAAGTACCCCGATCTGCTCGAGTGCGCGTTCTGCTCGTGCGGGTGCGCGAAGGCGTCAATCCACCACCGGTCGGACGTGGACTGCTTCAAGGACATGCACGGGTTCACGTGAATGACGTGCGTCAGCATCGCTCTCCGTGCAGAGAGCCTGGTGGAGTCGGGGTTGCCGGACGACGTGGTCAGGCAGACGCTGGTGGACGAGTTCCCGCTGGAGCCCTAGCGTCCGGCTGCCGGCAGAGGCGTTCCGCGCTGGCTCAGCCCTCCCACGTGTAACGGTCGTCGCAGCACGCGTGGCCCTGCATCAGGGTCTGGCTCCGGACGAGCCTGATCCCGGGGTTGAAGCCCTGGGCCCACGTGTAGTCGGCGTGGCAGAACCAGAGGTAGCCGATGTCCGCGGCTTCCAGCCCCTGGAACGTGGACGCAAAGAGGCACTCGGAGATCCGGATCGCGAACGCGGCTTGGGTGTCCTCGACGATCTGGATGGTCATGGTCTGCTGGTGCGCCGGATCCCTGAAGTAGCCGACGAAGGTGGCGAAGTCGTTCGCTGGCACTTCCTGCGCCCGCGTGTCGGCAAGGACCAGGGATCTCTCCTCCGAGATCGTCTGGATCATCTGCATGAGGTTGGCCTTGCCCAGCTCGCCCGTGAGATCCCTGATGAGCTTCACGGTCTCCTCGTACTTGAGCCTGTAGTAGTCCCTGAAAGACAGCTGCTCGTTGTATGGCATGTCGAACTTGTGCATGTCCTGGAGCCCTGGCCACGGCGGCGGTGGTGCAGGGAAACCCGCGTGAGCCGTCCTCGCCATGCCCAGTCCTGCGCAGGCCAGCGCGCACCCTGGAAGGACCCTGGTCATGAAGAACCTGCGGCCCGGATCGCAAACGTCGCGCTCTTCCATGTGGTCCTCCTCGCGTGTCATGCGTATTACGTTCGGGGGGAGGGCCGCGATCTACGGGCTCGCGGGCGGAAGGGTACGGCCCAGGAGATCCTCGAGGGGTCGCAGGTACTGGCTCGCGTCCTCGAAGCCCAGGTCGAAAGACTGCCTGACCCGGCCCGGGCTCGAGTAGTCCCACATGGAGATGGGGATGGGGCGGCTCGGCGCGAGGTAGAGCCTGTTCTTCACGACTGGCAGCGCGTGCCTTGGAAAGCAGTGGGTCGAGAACACGAGCATCTTTCCCCTGAGCGCCGGTGCCGACAGGGCCCGGACCGGGGCATGGTCCACGAGCGCGCCGTCAGCGTACTTGCGGCCGTCGATCGTCTGGACCCTTGTGATGGGCGGCGTGCAGGACGACGCCATGACCAGGTCGCAGACCTCTTCCCCGGATCCGCAGTCCTGTGCGGTCGCCACCTGCACCCCGAGCCCGGGATGCGGCCGATCCGGGCCGTGGAGGATCCGCCTCTTCTTGCGCCGCCTGTAGGCCATGGCCGCGCCGAACACGGTGCGTATGGGCGCGGCCCCTTCTGCGAAGTGCGCGAGGAGGATCCTGAGCGGCGCCGCAGACTTCAGGGCCTCGAACCCGCCGCTGGAGAGCGCGTGCAGGATCGTGGACCTGTACATCTCCTCGTGGGGAAAGACCGGCCGAGAGCCGAACGCGTTCAGCGGGTAGACGTTCGAGCTGTTCGCCGCAGTGCGGGCGCAGAAGTAGTCCAGGGTCTCCCGGGCTCTACCGGAGGCAAGGGCCACGGCCATGGCCGAGCCTGCCGACACGCCGGCCCACTCGGTCACGGGCGGCAGGGCAGGCATGATGCGCTGCAGAGCGCCGAGGCTCCAGAACGTCCTGCATCCGCCGCCCGAGAGCACGACGGCGAGCGAGCCTTCACCTGGCGTCGACATGCCGCAGCAGCCTACGATCTATCAGCGATGCCGGCAACGAGTTGCCTGCAGGCAGGGCCCCGTCAGGCGCCGTCCGCGGGCTCGATGTGGATCGTGACGTCGCAGCCCATCTCGCCCCCCACGAGCGACTCGATGCGTGAGGCCAGGTCGTGCGCCTTCTTCACGGGCGTGGACGCGTCCACCGTGATGTGGAACGTCAGATCCCTCTTCCCGCCGGTCGAGTGGAGATGCACGTGGTGGATGCCGATGTCCCTGCCCGCCACCTGCCGCGCGAGCCGCTCCAGCCGCTCGATAAGCGTGTCCTTGCAGACCTCGACCTGGTCTGCCGGGCCCTGGCCCAGGCCCGGCTCCAGGTGGATCACCACGTCCGTGTTCGTGAGCTTCTTCTCGAGGTTCCTCTCGATCGTGTCGCAGAGCTCGTGCGACTCGAGCACGCTCATGGACGCCGGGACGACGAGGTGGAAGTCGATGTGCCTCGTCTTCCCGGCCCTCCTGGTCCGGATGCCGTGGATGCTGCAGCCGCTGCACGAGGCGATCTCGTCCCTGATGAGCTGGATCTCCGAAGCCGGGAGCGGGGCGTCGACGAGCGGCATGAAGGCCTTCTTCAGCATGAGCCACGCCTCGTACAGGATGGCGAGGGCGATGGTCATGGCTATGACCGGGTCCAGGATGTTGAACCAGTCGCTGCGGAAGACCTTCCCGAGGACCACGATGAGGAGGAGCCCGGCCGCGACCCCCAGGGACGAGTAGACGTCCGTCTTGAGGTGCAGGGCGTCTGCCTCCAGGGCGACGCTCTCCTCCTCCCTGGCGACCCTGTATAGGATCCGCGAGACGACGATGTTCACGATGCCCGAGACGATCATCACGAGGACGCCGAGCTCGAGGTTCTCGACCGCGCTCCTCTCGATCAGCCTGCGGACGGACTCGATCACGATGAAGACGACGGCCGCGATGATGAGGACCGCCTCGAGCACGCCCGAGATGTTCTCCACCTTGCCGTGCCCGTAGGGGTGACCCTCGTCCGGCGGGCGCGACGAGGCCCGGATGGAGAAGTAGGCCATGATCGCGGCGAGCAGGTCCATGAGCGAGTGCACGGCCTCGGAGATGATGCTCACGGATCCGCTGAAGAAGCCGATGGCGAACTTCATGGCGATGAGGAGCGTGTTCGAGAAGATGGAGAGCCTGGCCGTCTTCAGCGCGCGCGACATGGGTTCCTCCGCGGAGGAGGAAGAACCTGCAGCAGGAGCTGCTGCCCCCCGGGGGCCCGGCGTTTCATGCCTGCTCTTCCGGATACGCCACCGGTATAGAGGATCCGGGGCCGGCAGACAAGCCGGTTCGGGGGGGCCGAACCCGGTTGCGCCGGCCACGGCGGACGCCTAAGATCGCGCGCATGCCAGGGCGCAGGGAACGGGCCGCGATAGCTTTCGCCCTGGCGCTCGTTGCCCGGCCCGGAGACGCGCGGGCCGGCATCGGCGACGTCCTGGGCATGGGGCCAGAGATCCTCGGCATGGCCGGCGCGGGCAGCGCGCTCTCGACCGGGCCGTGGGCCGCGCACGCGTCGCCGGCAGGGCTCGCGTTCGGGACGGGCGGCGAGCTGTCGCTCGGGATCGTGGGGATCGGATCCGATCTCCACGCGGGCGGCGAGCGTCTCCCCATCGAGGACCCGGTCGGGTTCCTGGGCGGGTACTCGCTCGCCAGGCCGCTGCCGGGGCGGGTCGTCACGGCCGTCGCGTTCGGGATCGCGATCCACGCCATGCCCGGGCCCATCGCCCACGTGCTCATGCGAACGCCCGAGACCCCGTTCTTCGTCGCGTTCGACAACCGGACGCAGAGGGACATGCTCGTGCCCGCGCTCGCCCTGCTCCTCGGCGGGCACGTGGCGCTCGGCCTGTCGCTGGACATGTTCGCGGGCATCTCCGGGCCCGTGACCATGCGCGACGGCCAGGCAGGCGACGTTGAGACCTCGATCTTCCTGGACATCGTCACGACCCTGAGGCCCACCCCGGGCATAATGGTGCGCGCGGGCCCGGGCCTGTCGTTCGCCCTCACCTACCACCCGGCGTTCTCGGTTCCGCACGACTTCAGGCTGGACGCGGAGGTGTCAGGGCTGGATCTCGAGATGCGCGTGAAGGGAAGCGCCCTGTACACGCCGCACGCTATAGTGCTCGGCGCCGCGTGGATCCGGCCGCGGCTGCGGCTGGCGCTCGACGTGGCCTGGTCCATGTGGTCGCTGCTCGGCGATCCCTTCGTGGAGGTCGAGACCCGGATCCTCGAGGTCGGGCTGATCGTGCCCTCGAACCCGGTCGTCCACATGAAGGACACGGTCGCCATCCGCCTGGGCGGCGAATGGAGCGCCGTGCACGCGGCCGCCATGGACCTCGTGCTGCGCGGCGGCCTGTCGTGGGAGTCGCCGATCGTGGGCCCGCAGAGCGGCAGGTCGAACGTCATGGACGGCCACAAGATCGGGATCGCGCTCGGGCTGGGCACGCGCTGGGCCGTCGGGCTCCCTTCCGTGCGCGCGCTCCGGCTGGACCTGCACGCGGGCGTGGTCCTCGTCACGGGGATCGAGCACGTGAAGGTCGTCTCGACCCCGGAGGAGGGGAGGGACGATCCATCGCTCATCGTGGACGAGGACGAGGACACGCCGGGCGTGCAGGTCACGAACCCGGGATACCCGTCCATCTCGGGATCCGGGCTCGTGACCAGCATGTCCTTCACGCTCACGCTGGAGCTCAGGTGAGGCTGGCGCTCCAGTGCCTCGCCCTCGCGCTCGCGCTCGCGCTCGCGGCGATGGCCGCGCGGCCGGCGCTCGCCGGCGATCCGGTGTCCACGTTCGCGCTCGATTCGCGGTCCGCGGCCCTGGGCGGCGCTGGCGGGGCCTTGCTGGATCCCGCGTCCGCCGCGTTCCAGAACCCTGCCGCGGCCGCGATCGGCGGGGGTCTGGTGGTCAAGCTGGGGTACCTCTTCGCTCTCCCCATGCTCGAGATGGACGGGCAGGAGGCAGGCACCGGGTCCGTCCACGGGCTGGTGCTCGGGCTGAGGATCCCGATCCTCGGAAGGAAGGTCGGGGCCCACGGGCTCAGGATCGCGCTCGGCCTGGGGCTGCACGTGCCCGACAGGTGGCTCGCGAGGGTCTACCTGGTCGAGCCGACGCGGCCTTCGTTCGTGATGTGGGAGGGGCCCGTGAACAGGATCGTGGCCACTCCGGTCCTCGCGATCTCGCTCGACGACAGGTTCTCGATCGGAGCCGGCGCCACGCTGCTCGTGGACGGCGCCGGCTCGGCAGACATGCAGATAGGCTTCGAGGGCTCGCAGGCGAGGACCGACGCGCTGCTCGATCTGGAGCTGCGCGTGCGCGCCGCGCCAGTGATCGGGGTCTCGATATCGCCCACGCCGTGGCTCGCGCTGGCCGGCGGCTACACCGGAGAGCTCGGGCTGGACCTCGACCTCGACGTGGCCGCTGACATCTCGGCGCCGGGCATCGAGGGAACCACCGTCATCTCCGTGGGCGGCACCAACGACTACACCCCGCCGTCGCTGTGGGTGGCGCTCGCGCTCAGGCCCCTGCCCTTCCTGGGCATCGTGTTCCAGGCCACGAACTCCTTCTGGAGCAGGGGCATGCCGTGGTACGCGCGGGCCAGGCTCGAGATCGACCTGGGCGCAACGCCGTCCGTGGTCGGGGAGCTCGAGCCCGAGGTCCGGCTCCACGACACGTGGACGATCTCCGCAGGGATCGAGGGGCTCGTGCCCGTGCTCCGCGGCTGCGAGGTCGCGATCCGCGGCGGCTACCAGTGGCGTCAGACGCCAGTGCCCGCCCAGACCGGCTTCACGAGCTACGCCGACTCGGACGTGCACCTGGCGAGCCTGGGGCTCGGCTTCAGGACCCGCCCGGGCAAGCCGGTCGTCATCTCGCTGGGCTGGTCGTTCCAGTTGCAACGGGTGGTTCCCAGGTCTGTGAAGAAGGATCCGGGCGTGTTCATCTCGACCGGGTTCGAGGCCGAGGGGTGGGTGATCGCGACACTTCTCGATCTGGGCCTCGCGTTCTGACGGGCCGCGGATCGCAGGCGCGCCGGGGCGCGGCCGCGACCGCGGGCATCACTCCGGGATCTCGATGTGCACGTCGGGCGGGACCAGGAAGTAGATCTCGCGGGCGTCCAGGATCGTGACCCAGTCGCCCATTACCTGCACGACCGCGGTGAAGAGCTGCGGCTCGTCCGGCAGCCGCGGCACGAAGTCGTTCTCGCGAGCCACGATGTCGAAGCACACGACCGTGCCGGGCGCCACGTTGTCGAAGAAGTCCGGCCAGCCGTCCACGTCGAAGTCGCCGGTCATGAGCCCGCCCACGCACACGCGCGTCGGGTCCACGGGGTCGGCCACGCCGCCCACGACGTTGGGCACGACCCGCTCCACGAACCTGGTCGCGTCCACGGCCTCGCCGGGCCAGTCCGTGCTGTCGAGGAGCTGGGTGGAGATGTCGAGCGGCACGGAGTTGGCGAGCTGGCCCACGGCGTCCACGATCTCGCTGCCCAGGCCAGTGCCGTCCTCGTTGCCCTCGAACACGAACAGCATGGATCCGTCCGAGGACCCGGTGTTGAGCGCGACCTCCTCCATGGCGGGCCGCGGTCCCATGGGCCCGGGCACGCCCGAGGTGTTCACGCCGATGTACTTCGCGTGGATCCAGTTCAGCGCGTTCCAGGCGTCGGGTGTGGTCTTGCGCGGCGCGCACGTGCAGCCGCCCGCTATCGGGATGCTGCCGAAGTACTCGCAG
>CAZGVR010000026.1:13813-14831 GCA_964528945.1 uncultured Myxococcales bacterium | reverse complement strand
CAAGCCTCAGGCAGGCGAGATTCACCGGTTCCGTGCTTGCGGCCACGGTCCTACTGCTGCTGACGTCGGGATGCAGGGGGACTCCAGCCGGCGAGGGCCCTGGAAAGGGAAAGAAGCCGCAGCCCGGGACGCTGCTGCCGCCCAAGCCGGTCGTGATCGACGCGGCAGGAGGAGACGGGCTGCCGGCCTCGAATCCCGATCAGAAGTGCGGGGGCTTCCAGGAGAAGATGGAAGCTGAGAGGCGTGCCGCCAGGGAGAAGCTGGTGGGCTCGTTCACGGACTCGATCGTCGAGCACTTCTTCATCGAGTACCTGGATGCGGTCCTGGCCGCGGTCGGGAAGAGGGATTTCGAGGGCCTGGGTGACATCTCCCACGAGACCTACGTCAGGGCGAGCCCGTACAAGCCGGACTGGAACGAGGATACCGAGAAGTACATGAAGGAGGCGACCATGCGGTTCGCGCTGAAGTACGCGAGCTGCAGGATGCTGACGGACAGGGACCTGGGCTGGTGCGAGGCGGTCGGTCCGGAGAACCTCCAGGAGAGGTCCGCATGTCCCAACCTCGCGTTCTTCTACCTCGTGCTGGCAAGGGAGGTGATCCAGGCCGGCGGCGCGTGCAACGACTAGGTGACCAAGGGGAGCGTGCCCTCGGGCCTGGACATGGGGCTTGCCGTGTCGAGCTGCCAGGCCATCGTGGACCGCGACCCCGATGCCTGCCCCTTCAAGGCGGATACGAACGCCGGCTCGTATTGCCGGGCCCTGGCCCTGAGGGACGGCAGGGGGCCGTGCGAGGCAGCCACGGCTGCCAGCAATCCCAGGTGGTTGGATTGCTGCCAGAGCTTCGCATGGAGGTTCGCGAGCGTGAGCGGCGGGTTCGACGACAGGGTGGTGGTTCCGGAGGTCGGGGCCATGGCCGGGGACAAGGAGGGATGCGCCCGCGCGCTCTTCTGGAACCTGTTCGCGAACCTCGCCCACCTCTTCGGCGTGGAGGAAGCCCCGGGCGATGGGACGGTTCCGGA
>CAZGVR010000026.1:13349-13803 GCA_964528945.1 uncultured Myxococcales bacterium | reverse complement strand
CTGCTCGCTCCAGGTCGAGTGGACGCACCAGCCGGTCCCCGCGCACTGACACAGCGGGTCCGGGCCTTTCAGGGTCAACGGATCGAGATGAACTCCGTGACGGGTCCGCCCAGGAAATAGGTCAGCAGGGCGCCTGCGGCAAGGAACGGGGAGAACGGGATGGTCCTCTCGACGACGAGAGGCTCGTCGTCCATCCAGCGCGTGCGGATGTACCTGACCTGCTCGGCGCTCACCCCCTCGGCCGTCATCTCGCCGAACCGCGAGGGCCTGGGAGTGGTGCCGGGTTCCTCGACCGGGGCATCGGCGCGTCCGTCGTCACCGGACGTCTCGGCTGCCTCGCGCGAGCGCAATGCCTGCAGCGTCTCCCTGCCCAGCATCATTCCGGGGATGAGGTCGCTGACCTTCACCTTGAAGCTCGTGGACCCGAGCCTGGGGTATGCCCTCGCGAACACGA
>CAZGVR010000026.1:10010-13310 GCA_964528945.1 uncultured Myxococcales bacterium | reverse complement strand
CCCGTGCTTCCATCCCAGGAAGGCTATGGCCGCGACGCTGAGGACCGTGAACAGGATCGCTCCCCAGCGCTTCCTCGTGAGGGCCGTCAGCGGCTTGAAGAGCGCGAAGAGCAGCATGAACATCGTGAACTCGCTCACGTGCAGGTAGGGGACCAGCCCTTCCCTGGACACCTCCCTGAGCGACCGGATCCCGGCGAACATGGCCAGGAAGACCAGCAGCACGGGGATCATGCCCGCGACCGCGCCCGGGATCGCGCGCAGCACCGTGCCCCTTGCGCCCGAGTCCCCCATGGTCCGGAGAGCCGCCGGGATGCCGGTGCGGCACAGATCCACGAGCAGGTAGACGAACACCAGGGCGAAGACGTTGACGAGGATGGGAAGCGCGGGGAACGCGGGCAGCCAGGACCTCGTGTAGCATGCCGGCGGCACCAGGAAGGCATAGAGGGCGAACAGCTTGGCATCGCCGGCGGCCCAGATGCCAAGCAGCCACATGACGATCCCGGCGCCGAGCGCGACCACCAGATCCTGGACGACGATGGCGATCCAGCTGCCGTGCAGGCCGCCCGGGAGCCGGATGACGAGATCCGGTTCCACCCCGGACATCTCGACGATCCAGAGCAGGACATAGGCTGCCACGCCTGCTCCGAGCCAGGTGAGCAGCCTGGTGTTGAAGATCTTCCCGTGCCTCAAGTCGTCCATGACGGTCAGGATCGCGACCGCGAGCAGGGGAACAAGCAGCAGGTGGTGTCCCACGGCTATCCCTCACGCAACCGGGGACAGGATCCCCAGCCCTGCGTGCCTCGCGAGGTTGATGTGGATCCCGCGGCATCTGCGGTCCAGCCTGCAGCCACGGCATCTCAGGCTCTTGTCCCTGTACTTCCACCGGATGAAGTGATCCCCGAAGGCATCGGGATCGACGCGACCATCCTTGCCCAGTACTGCGAGATCGAAGGGGTCCTCGTAGGTCACGGACCTGCGCCCGCTCAGGCATGGAGGTATGTTCACGTGGCCGTCCGCGCGGAGGCCGGGAAGCGTCCGGCCCAGATCCACGTCCCTGGCCGCTGCCTCGCGGACAGAGCCGGCAGGCTCGTACGAGAGCAGGAGCCGTCCGGGCCGGCCCGGCCCGTTACCTGCCAGCCAGGAGGCAGTGGACCTGTTGACGGCCACGAGGACCTCCCGGGTCTCGATCTCGTCGATGGCAGCCAGCGATCTCTCGTCTCCCAGCATCAGACGCGCAGGTTGCCGCAGCGCTCCGGAACCCACCGCGCGAACCAGGCCCGACGGATCCCGGATCGCCAGCCAGAGGTCCCTGCCGCCCAGGCCGCGCGCCGCCTCGACCGCAGCGTCCGTGTCACGTGCCTCGATCCAGACGACGCGCCTGTCCCTGGCCGCGAGATCCATGGCGGCCCGGTGGGGCCGGGCCGTTCCGGCCACGACCCGAAGGATGCCAGGCACTCCCCTCCCGAGATCCCGCACCGATTCCCTCATGGACGAGCACAGGCCATGGATGAAGCAGTGGGAGCATCTGGGCCCTGCGCAGCGCATCTTCCGGCCGCGGGCCAGGTCCTCCAGTAACTCCCTGCGCCCGCGCACCTCATCGTAGAGCTTGTGCGGATCCTGTATGAGATCCTCGAAACCCTCCAGCAGCGCCGGGGCCAGCCTGTTGGTCCAGACGTGGATGCCAGGAGTCCTCGCCATCTGGAGGGCGTCCCTCAGGCTTGCCAGATCTGCGGCGGGGTCGAGGAGGAGATCCCCGCCCGACTCGCCGGGCGAGGCGCGTCCGAACGGCACGACCATGAGTATGTCGAACTCGCGCACGCCGAGCGACACGAACAGGTCGAGGATCTGCCTCAGGTGGGCGACGTTCCTCCGGTTGACGACAACGTCGCCGCTCACGATGCAGCGGCCCGTGGCAACGACGTTCCGGATCCCGGCGATGGTCTGGGCAAAGGATCCGGGCACTCCGGTCATGGCGTCGCCCAGGTCCGGCGTGTGCCCGTGCAGGGAGAACGTCACCTCGTCAAGACCCGCCTCCACCGCCTTTGCGGCGAACCGATGGTAGGCGAACATCCTGCCGTTCGTGATGGTCTGGACGTGCCGGAAGCCCTTTGCCTTGCCGTACGACACCAGGTCCAGGAACTCGGGGTGGATCGAGGCCTCGCCTCCGCTCAGGATCAGGCGCGTGGCGCCGCCTTCGAGGCCCCTGTCGATCTCGGACCTGACCTCGTCCGCGGGCACGAAGGTGCCGTCCTGCACGTCCGAGTCCAGGCAGAACTCGCAGTGGTTGTTGCAGGTCCTCGAGATCCTGACCCAGAGCCTGGGCTCGCTCGCGACCTCCTCGCGGTCCTCTGGCGTTAGTTCGTCCAACAGTCGCGAACTTAACAGACCGTTTTCTCGAGTGCCAGTGCGCGCTTGGCGCGCGGCCGGGCGGGTGGCGCAGGGCCACGCACATCGCTATGCTAGACAGGATGGATCGTTCTCCGGAGCCTGGCCGTGTCGTGTGGATCCCGGTGGGCGGGCCGTGCAACTCGCGCTGCCTGGGCTGCACGGACGCGCGGGGCGCGACCGTGACCCCGGACCTGGTGCGTGGCTCGACCGAGTCCTCGCGCCCATGCGTCGCGGTGCTGACCGGTCAGGGCGAGCCCACGATCCGCGGGGATCTCGAAGCGCTGTTCCACGCTGCAAGGCGCGGCGGGGCAGCAGGGGTTGCCCTGGCCACGAACGGCAGGATGCTGGCGTACGAACGGTACGCGGCCATGGTCGCCGGCCTGGCCCCTTCGCTCGTAGCGATCTCCATGCTGGATCACGACCCCGCGGTCCACGATCGACTGTCGTCGGTCCCTGGATCGCACGCCCAGGCCATGGCCGGGATCAGGAACATGACCGCGGCCGCTGCACGCGCAGGACGCGGCACCGACGTCATCGTGCGTGCCATGCAGCGCGAGGAAGGGCCGGATATCCGGGCCCTGGCGCTCATGGCGGCATCCGCGGGCGCGAGTGCCCTCTGGATCGACGGCGAGCCTGGAGGCCGCCATGCCTGCATCGACGTCCTGGGTGATCGTGGGGTGGAGGAACTGCTCGTCTGCAAGGTGTCGCTCGCAGCGCGGGAGAAGGATGGGCATGCCCCGGCCAGGATCCACCTGGACGAAGGGGCCGTGTCCATGGTCGTCCGTACCGGATGCCGCAACGCGTGCGTCTTCTGCACCACGCGGATCATCCAGGAAGGCAATGCCGCTCACTGGCCTCTCGACGATCTCGAGGTCTTCCACGACTCCCTCGAGCAGGGCATCAGGCAGGGAT
>CAZGVR010000026.1:5349-10000 GCA_964528945.1 uncultured Myxococcales bacterium | reverse complement strand
CTCGCTCGGATACTCGAGCATCGAGGCATGGACGTCCGGCAGATCCCTGGCCGACCTGGACTGGGCTTCGCGCCTGGGGAACGCCGGGATGGGAGGTATCGACGTCCCGCTGCTCGGGCCCGGTGCCAGCGTGCACGACGAAGTGGCCGGGGCCCCGGGGTCGTTCGAGGAGACGATCGGGGGCCTGCGCAACTCCGCCGGGCTTTTCGAGATAGCCTGGCACATGGTCGTGACCAGGCAGAACGTCTCGTCGATAGCCGGCACCATGGCCCTGGCCGAGGATCTGGGACTGGGCGAGCCGCGATTCATCCTGATCGCGGCTCCGTCCTCCGGCGACGCGGCCCGGTTCTCGGCCTACTCTGCAAGGATGAGCGACGTGGCACGGGCCGTGTCAGGCCTCGGGCGCGGTCTGGGGATGAAGCTGGTAGGCAGCGGCCAGATCCCACCGTGCATCACCGAGCGTACGCCCGGGCTCGAATCCCTTGCCGCCGACGTCATGGCAGCTTCGAGTGGTTGCTTCGTGAAGGATTCGGGGCCCGGGGAAGCCGGGGCTTCCTACAAGCTCAGATCCCCCTGCCCGCTCCGGGATCGCTGCGGCGCAGCAGGCTCGTGCCCCGGATACCACCGGCAGTACGCCGATGTCCACGGCACAGGGGAGTTCGTCCCGCTGCCTTGAAAGCCAGGGTGGCGCCGCTTCTTGCGGGCCCAGCCTGAAGACTCTAATGTAACCTGCGGGACATGAGGCACGAGCCGCACAGCGATATCCTCGCCCTCCCCGGCGCCTCGGTGCTGGTGAAGGCGTCAGGCCGGGAAGCAGAACCGGCCCTCCTGGTTCGCGCGATCAGGGTGGCAGGCCTGGCCGCGGACCGGGCCGGCGGCGTGGGTCGCGTCCATGTGACCCTGTCGAGGGGCTCTGAACGTCCCGAGGCATCCCGCAGCGGGAACAGTGCGCGGATCACGATGGGAGCTGGGCTTGCCTCCCGTCTCGACCCGGGGGAGGTCCTCGGTCTCATCGTGGGGGCGCTCGCGCGTGCAACCTCCGGGCGCAGGGAGCCGAGACGCGCACGGGCGAGGCGGCCCGGACGGGGCGGCGCGCACGTGGTCCTCCTCGAGAACCCGTTCGTGGATCCGGACAGGCCAGCGGGCGAAGTTCCACGATCCATGGCCTGCGGCACCTTCCAGCTCGCCTCTGCCCTGCGCAGGGACGGCGTCGGGGTCGGGATCGTCCCGGGCAGGCTCGATCCTCGCAAGGGGTTCACGGACATGCGCGCGCTCGGGACGGCCCTGCGCAGGGGAGGCACCATGATCGGCCTCACCCTGCTCGAGAGTTGCTTCGAGCATCAGCTGATCCTCGCACGCCGCATCAGGTCAATGTCGGATGCGCTGGTCGCGGTGGGCGGGCCCATGGCCACCATGGCTCCGCTCCACGTCGCGGCACACATGGCCGGGCCGATCCTGGTGGTCAGGGGCGGCGGGGAGGCCGTGCTCCCTGGGCTCGCGCGGCTCCTCTCTGGCGGGGCGGACGATGAGGCGGCAGAGGCGATCCTCGGCATGGGCGGCGTGCTCCTGCTCGGCAGGGATCTGGCCGTGGCCGGGCATCTGGGAAGGGTCAACGATCCGGACCCGGACGAGACGCCCATGGACTTCTCGCTGCTCGGGCCCGAGCATCTGGGCGGCGGCCTGAGCCTGGAGACAGCCCGCGGATGCACCAACCCGTGCGTGTTCTGCACGACTCCGGGAAGGGACTCTCACAGGGGCAGGAGCCCGGAGGTCGTTGCGAGCCACCTCGAGGCGTATTCGGCACGCCTGGAGGAGATCTACGGGCGGCATCAGCCTGCGCCTGCGCGCCGCGTGCACATCTGCGACGACGACTTCACGTGCGATCCGGCAAGGGCCGCAGGGGTGCTCGACGAGTTCGGCAGGTCCGGGCTCTTCCTGGCGGCGTTCCAGGCGTCGATCAGGGACCTCGTGGACGGCCGCGACGCGGAGGGATGTCCACGCCTCCGCCTGGGCCTGCTGGACGCGATCCGGCCTTCGCTGTTCCAGGACGCGGCCCGCGGCCGCGCTCTCGCGGGCCGCCCTCGGGGCCGCATCCCCGACCGGATGGGCAGCTTCGTGCACCTCGGAGTCGAGGCATTCGACGATGCCGATCTCGCGAGGCTCGGCAAGGGCTACAGGGCCGCGGACGCGAGCGCCGTGGTGGACGCGCTCGACGAGCGCGGAATCGTCCACGACGCGTACCTGATCCTCTCGGGACCGGGAACGACCCTCGACGACCTCGCCACCTCCCTGCTGGAGGTCGCGAGGCTCAAGATGGAGCATCCGGCCACGTTCTTCGTACGCGTGCCCGTGGTCCCGTTCGTGGTCCCCACGTTCCCCTCGGCGGCCTGGAAGGTCTGGAGCCGGCGGATCGCGAGCGGCTCGCTGGACGGGTCGATCGAGCTGCACGGCATCCTGCGAATCCACGGGTTCCCGGATCTCGACTACCCGCTGGTCGGAAGGGGCCTGCCAGGGGACCCGGACGTGCGCGACGCGTGCGAGGCGTGGGACGACATCCTGGAGACCGACCCACTGCTGGTGCGCCCGGTCGAGAACCTCGAGGCCTTCTTGAGGAGGCGTTTGCCGGGGATCGAGGATCCCGGGAGGGCCGCGCGCATTCGAAGGACGGTCAGGAGGCTCTCCGGGGCCAGGAGCCGCCTCGCCTATGCCGGCGTGGCCATGGCGCGCAGAGGCAAGCTGCCGGACCGGGTCTCGGCCGCGTACTGGTCGGCGGTCGAGTCGCTCGGCAACCCCGAGGCCGTGGCGCGCGAGGCGAGGAACCTCATGGACGTGGGGGATCCCAGGCTCGTCGTGATCCCCACGCGCGACTGCTCGCTCAGGTGCGGCTACTGCCCCATGGACAAGGAGCCTGGCAAGCTCATGTCCGGCCAGACGCTCGACATGGCAGTGGAGCTGCTGCTCTCGTCCTCGTCGAGCGATCTCATCCTCCAGTTCTTCGGCGGCGAGGCGCTGCTGTGCAGGGATCTGGTCCTCGCCGGCATGGACCGGGCGCTCGGCATGGCGCGGTCAGCAGGCAAGAACATCGGCTTCATCCTGAGCACCAACGGCCTGTCCCTGGACCGGGATCTCCTCGCGAGGATCGCCAGGCTGCCGGTCAAGGTAGAGGTGAGCGTGGATGGGACCCCCGGCGTACACAACCGGCACAGGCGGCCGCGAGACCGGGGCGTCGATTCGTACGCGTCCGCCACCAGGTTCGCGAGCGCCCTTTCACGGTCCGGGATCCAGAGCGAGGTGATAATGGTGGTGACGCCCTCGACCGTGGACTGCCTGGCCGAGTCGTTCGCCCACGTCGCCACCCTGGGATTCGGGCGCATGCAGGTCAACCACGCGCTGTCCGTGATGTGGTCGAGGCGGCACAAGGAGGCGTTCGCCCGGGAGCTGCGTGCGATCGAGGAGCGCTTCTTCCAGGGCGGCCCCGGGGCGTCCGGCATCGAGTGGGTCGACCTCCGCATGTTCACGAGGCCCATGCTCCTGAACGGGGAGCTCACGGTAGATCACGACGGCACCATCTACCACGGCAACGGGTTCCTCGTCAGGACCGCAACCCCGGCCGAGTTCAGGGCCGGACACCTCGACGATCTCGAGAACATGGACTCGTACATCGCTGGGAAACCGGACAACGACTGGCTGATAGCCCACACGTACCCTGCGGACGTAGCCGCGAACAACATGGAGGTCGCGCGGATCTACGGCAGCTTCATAGCCCACATGAGGCGGCGGTTTCCGGCAGAGCTGGGCCACAGGGAGCCGACCAGGCGTCCCGTGCCCGCATGCCCGGAGCGGTCATGAGGGACAGCCGGCTGGACATCAAGATCGGGTTCCAGTGCAACAACAGGTGCAGGTTCTGCGTGCAGGGAGACAAGAGGTCCCGTGTGCCCACGCCAACGACCGGTACGCTGATCGCCGAGCTCGAGGCAGGGCGCGCCAGGGCCGACGGCGTGGTGTTCACTGGCGGCGAGCCCACCCTCCGCCGCGACCTGCCCGACCTCGTTGCGAGGGCCAGAACCCTGGGATACCGGACCATACAGGTGCAGTCCAACGGCCGCACGTTCGCGTCGCGCGCCTACTGCGAGTCCCTGGCCGCGGCCGGGGCCACCGAGTTCTCTCATGCGCTGCACGGGCACGTTCCCGACCTGCACGACTGGCTCACGCGCGCGCCCGGGTCGTTCATGCAGACCGTGAAGGGGATCCTCAACCTGAAGGCGCTCGGGCAGTACGTGCTCACGAACACGGTCGTGGTCAGATCCAACTTCAGGAGCCTGCCCGACATCGCGCGGCTCCTGGTCTCCCTGGGCGTGGACCAGTTCCAGTTCGCCTTCGTCCACCCGGTCGGCGAGGTGGGAGAGAGCTTCACGAGCGTCGTGCCGCGCATGGAGATCGCGTCCGCCTACCTCATGAGGGGGCTCGACGTGGGCAGGGCCGCAGGCAAGCCTGCCGTCACCGAGGCCGTGCCCTACTGCATCCTCCCCGGGTACGAGTCGTGCGTGGTCGAGTCCAGGATCCCGGACACCAGGGCCGTGGACGGCGGGGTCACGGTGGCGGACTACCGCGCCTACAGGCTGAACGAGGGCAAGCCCAAGGGGCCGGACTG